>CAMWLB010000063.1 GCA_947174985.1 uncultured Lachnospiraceae bacterium
CCTGTATGGCGGCGGGCGGAGAAGTGTTGTTAAAGGAAGCTCCAATCAGACAGATGCAGGAGACAATTCTTACAGCAGAAAGAATGGGTGCGGTCTGCCAAAAGACGAAGGAAGGTCTGTATATGCAGGTAGAGGAAAGACTGCAATCCCCTCAAAAACTGATTACAGCGCCTTATCCCGGATTCCCGACAGATATGCAGTCGCCTTTTCTGCCTGTGCTGGCGCTTGCAGAAGGGGAATGTTACGTGGAAGAAAATATCTTTGAAAACAGGTTTCACATTGTGCCATATTTGGAAGCGATGGGAGCTGATATCCGGCAGATTGACGCGCGGCATGTGCGAGTGAGGGGAACCGAAGAACTGACGGGCGGCCCGGTATCGGCAAAAGAGCTTCGGGGCGGCGCCGCTTTGGTAATTGCGGGCGTGGCTGCGCGAGGGGAAACCGTTGTGGACGGCTGCAAATTTATTGAGCGTGGATATGAAAATATCTGCAGGGACTTAAGAGAGTTAGGAGTGCGTATTTACGGTGTCTAGAGGCGGAAGAATAAGAAGAACCAATCGAAAAGGAATCAAGCTGCTTTGTATACTTTCTGTGGTGGCACTGGCTCTGGGCGGCATATACTATTTTCTGCTCACCCATACCGTAAAGACAGTATATGTGGAGGGCAATGTCCATTATACCAAGGAGGAAATACAGGATATGGTAATGGAAGGGCCCCTTGGGAGAAATTCCTTTTACCTGTCCTTACAGTATGCGGACAAGCAGATAACGGATATTCCCTTTATTGCGTCCATGAGCGTGGAGGTGCTTTCGCCGGATACGGTCAAAATAAAGGTATTTGAAAAAACACTGGCAGGCTATGTGGTTTATCTGGACCGCTATTTGTATTTTGACAATGAAGGAACTGTGGTGGAGATATCCGGAATTAAGACGGAGGGCGTGCCGCAGATAACAGGGCTTTCTTTTGACCATGCGGTTTTAAATAAGCCGCTGCCGGTGGAGGATGCGGCAGTGTTTGGTAAAATTCTTACCATTACAAAGACCTTGACAAAATACTCACTGTCGGCAGATCGTATTTATTTTGACGCAAAGGAGGAGGTGACTCTGTATTTCGGGAACGTTAAGGTGGTCTTTGGCGATGACAGCCTGTTGGATGAGAAAATCATGCTGTTGCAGAGTCTGCTTCCCAAGCTGGAGGGGAAGAGCGGGACGCTGAATCTGCAGAATTATGATGAAAACACAGGTTCTATACCCTTTAAACCGGATACCTAAATTGAGAAAACATTCAAAGAAATGAAAAAATGTGTTGATTAATTGCCAAATAATTATATGATAGTCTATATGGAGTTTGTTTGGAAATAAGGAGGAATAACCCTTGCTGGAGATTAAGACGAACGATGCGGAATCTGCTGCAAAAATCATTGTGGTTGGTGTTGGCGGAGCAGGTAATAACGCTGTAAATAGAATGGTTGATGAAAAAATTGACGGAGTGGAGTTTATCGGTGTCAACACCGATAAGCAGGCGTTGCAGCTTTGCAAAGCGCCAAAACTTCTGCAGATTGGAGAGAAGCTGACCAAGGGACTGGGAGCCGGTGCCAAGCCGGAAATCGGTCAGAAGGCAGCGGAAGAGAGCGTTGAAGAGATCGAAGCGGCGCTCAAAGGAGCGGACATGGTTTTCGTTACCTGTGGCATGGGTGGCGGAACGGGTACTGGTGCGGCTCCTGTGGTTGCCAAGGTGGCAAAGGAAATGGGCATCCTGACGGTAGGTGTTGTGACGAAGCCTTTCCGTTTTGAGGCAAAAGCGCGTATGGTGAACGCACTCGGCGGCATTGAAAATATTAAGGGCAATGTGGACACCTTGATTGTCATTCCGAATGACAAGCTTTTAGAGATAGTGGACAAGCGTACCACCATGCCCGAAGCGTTGAAAAAGGCGGATGAGGTACTGCAGCAGGCAGTGCAGGGTATTACCGACTTGATTAATGTGCCCGCTATTATCAATCTGGACTTTGCGGATGTACAGACGGTTATGAAGGACAAGGGCGTTGCCCATATCGGCATCGGCAATGGCAAGGGCGATGACAAGGCATTAGAGGCTGTCAAGATGGCGGTGGAAAGCCCGCTGCTTGAGACGACTATAACAGGAGCGAGCCACGTTATTATCAATGTATCCGGTGATATCACGCTGAATGATGCTTCTGAAGCTTCTGACTATGTGCGGGATCTGACAGGAGACGATGTCAATGTCATCTTTGGCGCCATGTACGACGAATCACAGCCGGATACCTGTAAGATTACGGTTATTGCGACGGGGCTTGACGTACCTGTAAAGAATGCGGCAGGAAATAAGCCGGGTTCCTTTGGTACATATCCTGGGGCAGGCAGATTTGTGCCGTCCCCGTCCTATCAGTCTGGAATGGCAGATGGCGGCATGAAGCGCAGCCATGAAGACCAGGGGCAGGGTACATCATCCCCCACTGGCAGGCCTGTTCTGAATGGAATTACAAAGCCGACAGATATCCGTTCCTCCGTGGTGGAAAAGTCTTTAAAAATTCCTGATTTCCTTCAGAGAGGAAAAAATTAAAAAGTCAATTTGAGAGCAGAGAGCTGACTGGAGACGGTCGGCTCTTTTTTGTATGTCGAAACATGCCTGAAAAAACAGACAGTCCATAGAATAAATATGACAAATTCCTTGGGGGCAGGCTCTTATAATAATTATCAGGCGGCAAGGATAACCTGCAAGGCAAAGAAGGGAGAGGAGGCCGGTGCACTATGAGGTTTATTTAGACAGCCTGTTTCTGCTGAATTTTACAATGAACCTCTATCTGCTGCTTCTGGTAAATAAAAGCCTGCACCGCACTGCCACGCGGTTCAGACTGTTTCTGGGGGCAGTGATTGGAGGAGCGGGTTATTGTTTGATGTTCGTGCTGCCTGTTGGAATCGTGCCCAAGGTGGCCGCAGCTTCAATCTGTGCCGGTGCGGGTATGCTGATATTTGTATTTAAGCCAAGCACCATAAAAGCTTTTTTCGGAATCCTGGAGAGAATGCTTATGTATGCGCTGCTGATGGGAGGCGGATTTCTGCTCTTGAGAAATCATATCAAGCCCTTCAGAACACATATGATACCCATCATGGGAGTGCTTGCGTCCGGCGGTATCCTGATGTTGATTTTTTATCGGGAAACCGGGCGGCGGGAGCAGGAAAAACAGGAATTGCTGGAAGTGCGGCTTCTGACAAGGAGTGGCTTCAGAATGACTGTGAAGGCGATTGTCGATACGGGAAACAGCTTAAAAGAACCGATTAGCGGAAAGCCGGTATCCGTGCTCGACAGGGAAACCTTTGAGGTGTTATGGCAGAATGAGGACAGGGAAAAAGGATTTCGCGCCATTCCTTATCGGAGTGTAGGCTGTGAAGGGGGCATTATGAAGGGGTATGAGCTTCCGGAAATTACGTTTGAACTTGGCGGAATCAGAAAAAGCTGCCGCAGCATATACATAGGTGTCAGTGAGCAGGCAGTTTCAGCGACACAAAATTATCAAATGCTTTTGCATCCAAAGCTGTTGGAAGAATAAATGACTTTGACTGGAGGATTAAAATGATATTAAAAGTAGCGATACCGGGGAATACCTTCCCGAAAAAAATACAATTTAAGGTGTTGAAAAAAGAAAATGCGCTTTTCAGGCTGCGTCAGGGTATGGGAGCCAGACAGGGGGATATTCATTACATAGGCGGCGCGGAGGTGCTGCCGCCACCATTGGCGGCTGAGCGGGAAAATGAAGTGATAAGCGATTTGGGGACGGAGTATGAGGACGCTGCAAAATCCATTCTGATAGAGCATAACCTCAGGCTGGTAGTCTATATTGCCAAAAAGTTTGACAATACAGGCGTGGGTGTGGAGGACCTGATATCGATTGGAACCATCGGACTGATTAAATCGATTAATACCTTTAATCCGGAAAAAAATATTAAGCTTGCCACCTATGCTTCGCGCTGTATTGAGAACGAAATACTGATGTATCTGCGCAGGAATAATAAGACCAGGCTTGAGGTTTCCATAGATGAACCACTCAATGTGGACTGGGACGGCAACGAACTGCTGTTGTCGGATATTCTTGGTACGGATGAAGACGTGATTTACCGGGATATTGAGACGGAGGTGGAAAAGAAGCTTTTGATGAAAGCGATTGCCAAGCTTTCCGAGCGGGAACAGACGATTATCAACTTAAGGTTTGGTCTGAACACACCCGACGGACAGGAACTGACACAGAAGGAGGTGGCGGCGCTTTTGGGTATATCGCAGTCCTATATTTCCAGACTGGAAAAGAAGATTATGAAGCAGTTGAAAAAGGAGATTGAGAAGCAGTAGCCCGTGAGTACCATTTTGTGCTATACTGGATGTACGGTACTTATGTGGTATGAAAGAGAGGCGCTTATGATAAAGAGGGAAGATATCCTGTCACTGGAGTATTTAAAAAAGACAGAGTTTACGGGGAGCCACCGCGGGCTGCGTTACCGGCTGGAGGGCGTGGAGGAGGAGACGGAAAAGATGCTGTTAGTCACAGTCTGGCCGGAGCCTTATAACTTCGTGACCACTCCTGATGAACAGAAGCAGCACGAAGTGTTTGCTTTTTCCGAAGATGGTGTTATTGATGCCGTTGCCTGGATGAACGACAGGCTTTTTGAGATGGAAAACCATCTTTCCTAAAATTTTTCCTAAGCTGTGCACAGGCTATGCTGTCAGGTAATTGCGCATACAGCGCAGCGCATTTTTTTCCAGGCGGGACACCTGCGCCTGCGAAATACCTATCATTTCGGCAACTTCCATCTGGGTTTTGCCGGAGAAAAAGCGCAGGGATATAATTTCGTGTTCCCGTTCATTTAAATGTTTCATGGCTTCACTAAGGGAGAGATGCTCCACCCAGGTCTCTTCCTTATTTTTTTTGTCACTAATCTGATCCATGACATAAAGCGCATCACCGCCGTCCGTAAAGACAGGCTCATACAGACTCATGGGATTCTGGATAGCGTCCAGCGCATAAGTAATGTCTTCCTTTGCAATACCGATTTCAGTGGCAATCTCTTCAATCGAAGGCTCTTTTGCATTTTTGCGCATCAGGGATTCCTTCGCATAGATGGCTTTGTAGGCGGTATCCTTTAAGGAGCGGGAGACTCGGATGGAATTGTTGTCACGAAGAAAACGGCGGATTTCCCCGATAATCATAGGAACCGCATAGGTGGAAAATTTGACATTCAGGGAAGAGTCGAAATTGTCGATGGCTTTGATAAGTCCGATGCAGCCGATTTGAAACAAATCGTCCACGTTCTCATTGCTTGAGGAGAATCGTTTGATGACACTGAGTACTAATCTTAAATTTCCTTCAATATATTTTTCCCGTGCATCCTTGTCGCCCTGCTCAATGCGCGAAAAGAGCGCTTCCTTTTCCTCGGGCTTTAACAGGGGAAGACGGGATGTATTGACGCCGCAGATTTCTACTTTACCTTGTGCCATATTGTAATGCCTCCATTTTGTAAAAATTTTCGATATGCGCTTATCTGCGGAAAAATATCCGGTTTTCTCTTTTGATTTGTTATAGTATTTGCAGATGGCTTTGATTTATTCAAAGAAAAGCCAGGGAGTGACAATTTGTAAAAACCGGCATATAGTATAAAAAGCGTATGATGGAGCAAAACATGCTTTTTTCTGAACTGAAGTGTAAAGAAGTTATCAATTTAAGGGATTGTAAGCAGCTTGGAAAAGTGGCTGATTTGGAATTTGACGAAAGAAACGGGTGCATACATAAGCTGTTTGTGCCGCGGGGAAGCAAGTGGGAAAACTTTTTTAAATGCCAGGAGGATTATGTAATTTGCTATCGGGATATCAAACAAATTGGACCGGACATCATTCTGGTGGATATCTGCACGGAGTAGACCTTCCCTAAGCGGTGCAGGCTGCCGGCGGGTGAAAAAAGTTGACATGATTTCGTATGTGCCTTATAATGAATAAAGAGGCGGTAGGGACCGCACACAGGAAAAAGACCGTTTGCGCGGCGGAATGGGAGGCAATATGAAGTGTCCGTTTTGTGGTCATGAAAATACAAGAGTGATTGATTCCAGACCGGCGGAGGATAACAATTCCATCCGCAGGCGCCGTGTTTGTGATGAGTGTGATAAGCGTTTTACCACCTACGAAAAGATTGAGACCATTCCCCTTATTATCATAAAAAAGGACAGCAATCGCGAGACCTACGACCGCGGCAAGCTGGAGGGAGGCGTACTGCGCGCCTGTCACAAGAGACCGGTCAGCGCCTCACAGATTACGCAGCTTGTGGACAGCGTGGAGACGGAAGTCTTCAATATGGAAGAACGGGAGATTCCCAGTCAGGTCATCGGCGAACTGGTGATGAATAAGTTAAAGGATTTGGATGCGGTGGCATATGTTCGATTTGCCTCCGTGTACCGTGAATTTAAAGATATCCATACTTTTATGGAAGAGTTAAAAAGTGTCTGGCAGGAGAAATAAGCCTGCCGGTAAAGAGAAAAGGAACGGATGTAGTTATGTTTCAAAGATTTTATCCGCACCATGAAGTGGATTCGGCATATATGATTGATTACGAAGGCCTGTATCAAGCAGGCTTTCGTGGCGTTATTTTTGATATTGACAATACACTGGTGCCGCATGGCGCGCCGGCGGATGAGAGGGCTGTGGCGCTGATTGCAAGACTGAAAGAGTGCGGCTTTCACGTGCTTTTTTTGTCAAACAATAAGGAGCCCAGGGTAAAGCTGTTTAACGATGCGGTGGGAGCCACCTATATCTATAAGGCGGGAAAACCGAAAACGGCGGGCTATTATAAGGCGATGGAGCGTCTCGGGACGAAGCAGGATAATACCATGTTTGTGGGTGACCAGCTTTTTACGGATATCTGGGGTGCAAAAAAAGCGGGGTTGGAAACCTGGCTGGTAAAACCGATTCATCCGAAAGAGGAAATACAAATTGTGCTGAAGCGGAAGCTGGAAAAAATCGTTCTGTATTTTTACCATAGACGAAAGAAAGCTTCCGGCAAAAAACAGGCGTAACAGGAGGCAGATTTGCAATGCAGATAAACGGACGGACAAAAACATGCGGGCTGATTGGCAATCCGGTGGAGCACACCCTTTCCCCATTGATTCACAATACACTCTCAGAGCAGCTTGGCAGGAACCTTGTCTATGTGCCTTTTTTGGTACAGGCGGAAGGATTGGAAAGCGCTGTAAAGGGCGCTTATGCGCTGGGGATAGAAGGCCTTAATGTGACGGTTCCCCATAAGGAACGGGTTCTGCCGTATCTTACGGAAGTGGACGGGCTTGCAGAGAAAATAGGAGCGGTCAACACGCTGGTAAGGTGTGACGGCGGCTACAAGGGCTATAACACAGATATGCCGGGGCTGTATCGCGCCATGACGGGCGACGGCATCCGCGTGGAAGGAGAACAGGTTCTGATACTGGGCGCGGGCGGCGTGGCAAGGGCTGTGGCGGTTATGCTGGCGAAAAAGGCGGAGCGGATATATCTGTTAAACCGGACGGTGGAAAAGGCAGCCGCGATTGCGGACGAGGTCAACGCGTATGCGGGCAGGCAGGTGGCGGCAGCGCTGTCCCTCGCAGAGTATACGGCGCTGCCGGAGGGGCGTTTCCTTGCGGTACAGGCAACCAATGTGGGCATGTATCCCGACACAGATAAGGCTGTGATGGAGGAAATGGACTTTTACCGGCGCATCCACACGGGATACGATTTGATTTACAATCCGGATAAAACGAAGTTTATGCGGCTGGTAGAGGAAGCGGGTGGAACGGCATATAACGGCCTGAAGATGCTTTTGTATCAGGGCATTATCGCCTATGAGCTGTGGAATCAGGTCTCTGTTTCCAAGGAACAGGCAGAAGAGGTTTACAAGAGATTGAAGGAAAGCTTATGAATAACGTGATTTTAATTGGTTTTATGGGCTGTGGAAAGTCAACAATAGGGTTTCGGCTTTCCTATAAGCTGCGCAGGGTTTTGGAAGATACGGACAAGCTGATTGAAAAAAAAGAGGGCATGAGCATCAGCGATATTTTTGCAAATAAAGGAGAAGCAGCGTTCCGCGAGATGGAGACGGACTGCCTGCGGGAGCTGCTTTTATCGCAGGAATCAAAGGTCATAGCTACAGGAGGCGGGCTTCCCATGAAGAAAGAGAACCATCCCCTGCTAAAAGCGTTGGGAACCGTGGTATACCTGCGCATTTCGCCTAAGTGCGTCTGGGAGCGTTTAAAGGGAGATACCTCCAGACCGCTTTTACAATGTGACAATCCGACTGCGAAGATAGAGGAGCTTTTACAGAAACGTGCGTCTGTGTATGAGGCGGCTGCGGACATTGTTGTAGATGTGGATGGAAAGGATATAGAACAGGTGGTGGCGGAGCTTTTGGAGAGAGTTGCAGAAAGAGAAGAGCGTTGTCAGCCCCATGGAAGCGGACAGGAGGCAGAAAAATGAAAATTTTAGTGATTAACGGCCCCAATATTAATTTTTTGGGTATTAGGGAAAAAAGTGTGTATGGAACACAGGACTATGATTATCTGCTTGGCATGATAGCAAAGAAGGGCGAAGAGACGGGAAGCGCAATCGAAGTGTTCCAGAGCAATCATGAAGGAGCCATCATCGACAGGCTGCAGGATTCCTATTTTGACGGCACGGAAGGGATTGTCATCAATCCCGGCGCTTATACCCATTACAGCTATGCCATCAGGGATGCGCTGGCAAGCATCACCGTACCCAAGATGGAAATACACATCTCAGACATCACGGCAAGGGAAGAGTTCCGCAAGGTCTCCGTTACCAGACCGGCGTGTGACGGACAGATATACGGCAAAGGGCTGGAAGGATATCTGCTCGCGATTGATGAGGTGATTAGACTGGCAATGATGAAATAAGAAACGCCGCAGGCATAAGCCTGCGGTTTTTTACTGTCTGGAAAGCTATGCCAGACGGAAAGTGGAATTAGCAGAGAATACCATTATCTGCTAAGAGTTTCTGCAGATGATTAATCTCAAGATTTTTTAGAGTGAGTTCGTTATCTTTTTGTGCGATTTCGCAGTTCTTTTGTGCGATTATGGTATCCTTTTGTTTTGATTCCTGTTCAAGTTCATCAATTCGAATGCTGTGCAGTTTGATTAAAGGTTCAGTCAAATGAAGCACCTCCTTATGGTAATGCAGATGTTTTGCAAAGATATGTGCGGAAGCCTTGGTGAGAAGCAGTATTAAATCTTCCGATTCCTGCAGGGAGAGGATTCCATTGCGGACTTCTTCCTCTAAATCCACTATAATCTTCTCCACAAAACTTGTCAACTCTTTTGCGTTAATTTGTTTTTGGATTTTAAAATAGGACAGAAGCGGAGAAGGGTGTAGGGGAGAAAGAAATTCAGGTTCCATGGAGGTGCAGTGCTGCATGGCGAAGTCCATAAGCTGGGAAGAGGGAGCTTTTGTATTTGGCGAATTTTCATAGAAGTGCTCCTTCGCAATGTGATAAAATAAGTGAAATAGAAGAAATGATATAGAGTGAAATGAGGGAACTAATATAATTTTGAAAATATGTAGAAAAGGTGTATGAGCTTAAAAACTTTATAAGGCCCTACACCTACGTTTACGGTTTCTGGTATTTAATTGATTTCGGGAAGTTTCAGAGGTTGGAGTTTTAATTTGATGTAGCTGATTTCGATATCAATCTCTTTTACTGTTTGGGTTGCATTTTCCTTTAAAGCTATTTCACGGATTCTTTTTAGACGGGAATATTCCTCGATGAGTTGTCCGTCATATTGTTTATCTGTTGGCATATAATCAATCATCCTTTCACCCCTTTCTATCAGTAATACCAATATTATAGGGGATTTTGCTGAAGGTGTAAAGCCTTATTCCGTTTTCAAGGTGCTGAAATATTGGAAAAATAGATATAAGAGATTAACATGATTAGAGTGCAGACTTTTCGGTTCAACAGACTATCGAGCCAGAGAAACTGTTTGATGTGTTATAAAAAGACTATAACAGAAAGCCGGCAGGTTGTAAAGAGAGAAAAAAGAGGAAAGATATCTGCGCCAATAAAGAAAAAATTTGCTCCCGAGAGCAATGTGAATAGACGCAAAGCTGGAAAAATTTACGAAGAAATCGTAAGAATTGAAAAAAACAGTTGAAAAATAGTATATCTTAGTATACACTATAAAAGAATTAAAACGTGACAATTTTAGGAGGAATGTTTTTTATGATTTCTGCAGGTGATTTCAGAAATGGTATTACGATTGAATTAGATAATAATATTTACCAGATTATTGAGTTCCAGCATGTGAAGCCCGGTAAAGGCGCAGCATTTGTCAGGACCAAGCTGAAAAATATTAAGAGCGGCGGTGTAGTGGAGAAGACCTTCAGACCTACCGAGAAATGCCCTCAGGCACGTATTGACAGAAAAGATATGCAGTATTTATACTCTGACGGCGATTTGTTCAATTTCATGGATGTTGAAAATTATGAGCAGATTGCTTTAAACAGCGAGACGATTGGTGATGCACTCAAGTTTGTCAAGGAAAACGAGATGTGCAAAATCTGTTCCCATAATGGCAATGTATTTGCTGTAGAGCCTCCCCTGTTTGTTGAACTGGAGATTACGGAGACGGAGCCCGGTTTCAAGGGTGATACGGCTACGGGCGCTACCAAGCCGGCGACAGTTGAGACGGGTGCAACAGTGTATGTGCCGCTCTTTGTCAATCAGGGGGACAAGATTAAGATCGATACCAGAACAGGCGAGTATCTGTCCAGAGCATAAGCGTTCTTTTCCTAAATAAACATAAGCCGACAAGACAATAGAATTTTTTCTATTGTCTTTTTTTCGTGTCCAAAAATAAAAATCAGAATGGAGAAAAGTATGCAGTATAAAGAATTTATGAAAAAAACAAAAAAGAGCGTCAGTGATTATTTAGGAAAGGACGTTAGTGTGGAAATCAAGGAAGTGACGAAGAACAACGGCGTCATTTTGCAGGGTCTGGTGATAAACAGCAAAGAGGAAAGTCTTTCCCCTACAATTTATCTGAATGGTTTTTACGAGGATTTAAAGGATGGCAGACCGTTTAGCGATATTGTCTGCGCCATCGCGGATATTTATCAGGACAACCGGATTGCCGGAAAAATCAATCTGGACTTCTTTACGGATTATAATGCGGTGAAAAGATGCATATTTATTAAGGTAATCAATTATGAGAAGAACAAAAAGGCGTTGGAAGAACTCCCGCACAAGCGTTTCCTCGACTTGGCAGTGGTGTGTTATTATGCTTATATGAATGATTTCCTGGGGAAGGGTTCCATACAGATTGAAATTGACCATCTGGATAAATGGGGGATTTCTGAGGAAACCTTATTTCAGGATGCAGAGAGAAATACGGCAATGCATGTGGGAGTGGAAATCAAAGAAATGGGAGAGGTCATAAGGGAGATGCTGTGGGAAAGTTTTGGCGAAGAGGCAGAACAGCTTGCAGAAATTGCGGAACAGGCAAAACAAGAAGCGCCCATGTATATTATGACATTGAAGGGAAGATATTTTGGCGCAGCCTGTATATGTGATAGGGAACTGCTGCAGAATTTTGCCACAACGCATTGCACCAACTTCTATATTCTGCCCAGTTCCATTCACGAGTTGATTTTGCTGCCGGACAGTGGAAGAGAAGAGGTGCAGGCGCTGAAAAGTATGGTGGAAGAGGTCAATGCCGGCCATGTTGCGCCTGAGGAACAGCTCTCGGATAACGTGTATTATTTTAATAGATTCGACAACGAAGTGTCGTTAATCTGAAAATATTAAGAAATTTAACAAAAAATACAGTAAAGATGACTAGACAGAAATAACCTTTTGTGATATTATAG
>CAMWLB010000064.1 GCA_947174985.1 uncultured Lachnospiraceae bacterium
CTCATATTTATATTTTAAAAGCTCCAAGCAATGTCCCTCCTAAATATGCATTTTAAAAATTATATCATATCTTTTGGTTTTTTTCTACTTATCCTTTCTATAATCACAAACATAAAACCCTTTACCGAAAAACAATTACTTCGCCTTAAGAACCGCCGGCAGTTCCCCCAATGAAGGAATACAGGCATACAGTTTTGCCGCAAGCTCCGCGTCCGGCTCTGTCTGGTCGGGCACCATGATGACCTTGATTCCCGCGGCATATGCCGAAAGTACACCGTTTGGAGAATCCTCCACAGCAAAACAGTCCTTCGGGTCTTCGCCCAGCTTTTCACAGGAATACAGATAGACATCCGGCGCGGGCTTTCCTTTTTCCAGAGAAGCGGCGCTGACAATTTCGTCAAAGTACTCCGCTATGCCAAGCTGTTTGAGCTGCTCTGTGGCGTGCTCCACCGGAGTGGCGGTGGCAACCGCCGTCCTGTATCCGTTTTTTGACAGCCACGAAAGCGCCCGCTCTGCATGAGGCTTCAGTTCTATTCCCACCTCATCCAAATGCTCCTTCATAATCTTTCTGCGGTATTCGCGGACAGCTACATAGTCAAAGGCTTCTCCGAACCACTCTTTTAACAGCGCCGGCGCATATGGGCGTCCCAGACTTCTGAGCAGCAAAGCCTGTTCTTCGCTCATCTGATAGCCGAAGGCAGCAGCAGCCTGCCGCCAGAAAACCTTGAAATATTTCTCTGTATCAATTAAAGTTCCGTCCAAATCAAAAATTACCGTGCCTGCCATCGGTTCGTCTCCTGTCTTTGCAAACTGAAAGTTCGGTTTCTAATTCCTCGTTTTCAGAAGATCTAAAATCCAAAATGTAACCGGCTTGAACATAGTATAAAAACCATATCCGAGCACTCCGCCGGTCACATTGGTAATTAAATCCGTGATGTCCGAAGAGCGGAAACCATTGATGAGTGGCTGCAATATTTCAATCCCCAGACTCATCAAGAAACAGAAAAATACCGTTCTGCCGAATTTAGCAGTTCTGTTTCCGATTAACGGAAACAGGAAACCAAAAGGTATGGTCATAATAATGTTCAATACTATCTGCCTTACAAAATCCCCTCTCCCCTTTGAAACATCAATAAAAGGCACCAAATTCATCGGTGTATAGGGATGATTCAGAACAAATGGGATAGATGTTATGACCGGCATCAAGGTAAAATAAAGCACAAAAGAAAGATATATATACATTAAAGTGTTGGCAAGCAATACATCTTTGCCTTTGCTTTTCCACCTGCCGAAAAAAACAAAAGCATATAAGAGAGTCAAAGCTGTAAAATCTATCAAATATTTTACCAAGTATTTCATCATAAACCTTCTTTCAAATCACGCTTTATCAGTGTAATTATAATCTATTTCCAGAGGGTACACAACTCCGAAAAAAGGGTAATTCATTTTCTTTTCCTCCGTATAAAGCACAACAAAACCGGCATACTATAGACAACTATGTAATGGAGGACGCTTATGGAAAATATACTGCCGGTTACCAATGATAACGGATATTTTGAAATACGCCTTGAAAGCATTGGCGGCATGGGCGCCAACCTCTGCGGCAAAATGCTGGGCGAACTGGGCGCGCTGTACCTTTCCCTGAATGCGTCGAGTTTTTCCAGTTACGGCTCCGAAAAGCGGGGCTCGCCGGTCAAAGCCTTTGTGCGATGGTGCAGCGCGGACAGGCAGATACGGGTCAACAGCCCCGTTGTCTCGCCTCACATTTTATGCATCTTTCATGAAGGGCTTATGGGCAGGCTTCCTGTGCTGGACGGTGTAGAGGAAAATACCAAGATTATTTTGAATACGCCACTCTCCCCAGATAAGACAATGCAGAAATATCCTTTTGAAAAGGGAGAACTTTACTGCATAGACGCCTTAAAGATTGCAATGGAATGTCATTCCCGTATCAATATGGTTCTGCTCGGCGCCATCGCAAAGGCTTCCGGCTTTATCCCTCTTGACTGTGTGAAAAGCCTGTGTTCGGATACCATAGGCAAAAAATATCCCGACTTGATTGCATCCAATATGAATGGTGTGGAAAAAGGATATGAAATTCTTTCTGAAGGAATCCCCGTCTCTGCTGATTCCCAAAAAAGCACTTCCTTCGCCTCAAAACAGGCTTTCACGTGGGGTTATGACAACGCGCCTTTGGGCGGCGTCAATCCCCGCTTCGGCAGCACGGTTTCCAATGATTTGTCCCCCTCCAGAGAGGGCTATATTCCTTTGTTTTTACAGGAAAAATGCATCAACTGCGGGCTCTGTGATTCCACCTGTCCCGACATGGTATTCCAGTTTCGCGAGGGCAGTATCAACGGCAAACCTGCCATGGTAAACGGCGGACTGGACTATTTTCACTGCAAGGGCTGCCTGCGCTGCGTAGCGGTCTGTCCCACAGGCGCTCTTGTCAAGGCTTTGGAAAAAGATTATCCCGAAAAACCGTGGTTTGTCCCCAACAAGGATTTACTGCCAGATTCTATTCTTTATGAAAAAAACGGTCCAAACGGCTGGATAACCAGTGATTCCTATTTGGACGAAAAGCGCGTGGACGGCGGTATTACCTAGGGAAACGCTGATGAAAGCGTTTATCTGGAAATCTTGAAACAGAGTCATTGCAGGAGGTACGCTATGGAAAAGCAAAAGGTTCTCTACGAAAGCGGAAATGAACTGGCCGCATACGCTGCCAAACAAATTAATTATCATGTGATGGGCTACTATCCTATCACCCCTTCCACTCAGATAGCGGAAAATCTGGATTTAATGGGGGCAGAGGGCGAACATGACATTAAACTGATTGCCGCAGAAGGAGAACACAGCGCAGCCGGCATCTGTTACGGCGCTTCCACAGGCGGCGGTCGAGTATTCAACGCGACCAGTGCCAACGGGCTTTTATACGCCTTGGAACAGTTTCCGGTACAGTCCGGCACCCGTTTTCCCATGGTAATGAACGTAGCATGCCGCACCGTCTCCGGACCCCTTTGTATCAAAGGTGACCACAGCGACATTATGTATATGCTCAATACCGGCTGGATTATTCTTTTTGCGGACGAGCCGCAGACGGTATATGATATGAACCTGCTTGCGCTGAAGCTTGCGGAAGCGGTCAATCTGCCTGTGGCAGTTGCCTTCGACGGCTTTTATACCAGCCACCAGAAGCGGAAATGCATGGTCTTTGAAAATGACGACACTGTCAAGTCTTATATCGGCGAGAAAAAAGCTGCCGCAGACGTACTGGATTTGGAGCATCCTATCACAGTTGGCTCTTACATGAACGAGCCTGACGTCTTAAATAACCGCTACCAGCTTCACCTTGCCATGAAACAGGCAAAAGAACTGCTGCCGTCGTTGTTTCAGGAATATAGCGCACTATCCGGCAGAAGCTATTCCTTTCTGAAGGGGTATTTACATGCGGATGCGGATATTCTGCTTTTTCTATTAGGCTCCGCCTACCATACCGCAATGGAAGCCGTGGACATTCTCAGAAAGGAAGGCATCCGTGCGGGCGTCATTACCCTGCTGGTGCTTCGTCCCTTTCCCTGGGAACTGCTCTCCTCTTTCTGCCAAAATGCGGCCGTTATTGTCGCCGCAGACCGGCAGGACAGCTATGGCGCGGACGGCGGCAGCCTGTCACTCGAGCTTCGTGCCGCCCTGCAGCGGACTTCCTGTCAGGCAAAGGTTATCACCAGAGTCTACGGACTTGGCGGACAGGACTTTTTTGTGGAGGACGCGCTCTGCCTTTTCCGCGAAGGGTTGCAGGAAAATGCTGCCTCTTTTGATTATCACGGCATCGTAAAAGGCAGTCAGGGAGCCAAACAGCCTGTGTATTTTAAACCACTGTCGGAAACGGATACGATGAAGCATATTACTACCTGCTCCTATGACGCATCCGCCGGAAAGATGATAGTAAAGGGCGGACAGCTTCGGGAGGCGACCGCTATGCCGAAGCGTCTGGCGCCCGGACACGGCGCCTGCCCGGGATGTGGAATTCCGGTCAATCTCAATCTTCTGTTGAAAGGCATCGAGGGCAATGTTGTCCTTTTGTTTCAGACCGGCTGCGGCATGGTAGTAACCACCGCCTACCCCAAGACATCTTTCAAAATCCCTTATCTGCACAATCTGTTCCAGAATGGCGCAGCCACCCTGAGCGGGCTGACAGAGGTGTTCAGGCAGCGGCAGAAACGGGGCGAATATCCTGAAGGCGAAATTGCCTTTATTATGGTAAGCGGTGACGGCGGCATGGATATCGGCATGGGTTCCGCCTTGGGAACCGCCCTGCAAAATCACAGACTCATTATTTTTGAGTACGACAACGGCGGTTACATGAACACCGGCTATCAGCTTTCCTATTCCACTCCCATGGGGGCAAGAAGCGCAACCTCCCATGTGGGAAGCGCCCAGTACGGCAAGACTTTTTTCCACAAGGACACACCGGAAATTATGGCTGCCACGCATATTCCCTATGTAGCGTGTGTAGCGGAGAGCAACCCCATGGATTTTATCCGGAAAGCAGCCAAGGCAGCCGCCTATGCCAAAGACTTCGGCACTGCTTACCTCAAAGCGCTCTCCGCCTGTCCCCTCAACTGGAGCGATTCACCGGATAAAGAAAGGAGTGTAATTGCCGCTGCGGTGGACTGCTGTTATTTTCCACTCTACGAAATTGAAAACGGCATCACGACATTGAATTACGACCCCGAAAAAAGCGGTAAGAAGATTCCTGTCACAGACTGGCTTTCTATGATGGGACGAACCCGACACCTTGCCAAAGAAACTTACCGGGAAATAGCGGAAAAAATACAGACCGAGACAGACCGGCGCTTTGCGCGCCTGCGGGCGCGGTCAGAGAATCCACTGTTATAAAAATATGATTACCGCCGCACAGACGGCAGAATGGAGGACAAAAATGGGATGTTACACTTTTTTTGAATGTAAGGACAAGCTCGGCATCTTGGAGGTGATTACCGGCTCTAAGGAAGAACTTGCCAAATGTATCGGAAGCAATTTTACGGAGCTCGATCCCTCTCAATCGGAGGGCGCCGGAGAAAAGCATCTGCCCTGCGTCACGGTAGACGGCAGTCTGGTGACAGTGTCCGTGGGCAGCGTCGCGCACCCTATGAGCGAGGAGCACAGCATCGACTGGATTTATCTGGAAACTATGGAAGGCAGCCAGTTGAAAAAGCTCACGCCCGACAAAGAACCCAAAGCGGAGTTTGCACTTGCGCCCAATGATAAGCCGGTGGCTGCATACGCATACTGTAACCTTCACGGCTTTTGGAAAACAGACATCAAATCATAGCAAAAAGGAGAATTTATATGGCGACAGATTTTAGAAACAGCGAAACCAAAGACAATTTGATGCGGGCTTTTGCCGGAGAAAGTCAGGCAAGAAACCGTTATACTATTTCTGCTTCACAGGCCAAAAAACAGAACTTATATGTGGTTTCCGCCGTATTTCGTTTCACCGCAGACCAGGAAAAAGAACATGCTTCTATTTTTTACAATCACTTGAGCAGCTTAAGCGGCGAAAACATTCAAATCGACGGCGCATACCCAATTGATATCAGTCAGGACACAGCAAAGCTTCTCAGGCTTGCCCAGCACAACGAGTACGAGGAGCATGACGACGTATATAAGAAATTTGCACAGGTTGCAAAGGAGGAAGGCTTTCCCGGTGTTGCCGCTTCCTTCCAGCTGATTGCGGAAATCGAAAAAACACACGGCGACCGGTTTGGCCTCTTTGCAGATTTGTTGGAGCAGGATAAGCTTTTCGTTTCCGATGTGGAAACTGCATGGATGTGTCTCGAATGTGGACATATTTACCGCGGTACCTCGGTTCCCGAGTTCTGCCCTGTATGCCACCACGACCGAGGGTACTTCATCCGTCTGGAGCTCGCTCCCTATACCGGCGTGAACCTGCACTTTGCAAAGTAGAAGCGTATTCCGGATATTACAAAAGGCGTCCCCATTTTTATGAGGACGCCTCTTCTCGTTCGTTTTCGTAATCTATTCCGCCTGACCTTCGCCGCCTTCATCCGCAGGCTCCGTTGCCTGACTGCCGCTATCGGCATTTGCTGCTGCCTGAACCTTCAAATAAACCAGCCTTCCTTTGGGGTCAGACACCTCACAGCCTTCCTTTATCTCGTCCAGGTAATTGCTCATCGTCTCACTGAGAAGCGTATTTGCAATCGATACCTGCCACTCGGGACGCCCTTCGCCTATATAATAGAGAACAAAGGATGTTCCCTCCTGTACAAGAGAAACTGTATCGCCGGGCTTACGTCCCTCTTCGAAAATCCACTCGCTGAAAGCACTGTTCAAAGAAGTAGAAGTCACCTCTTTGTAAAGCCCATCTTCTGACACACTGTAATTATCCTCGCTGTATTTTCTCACCAGCCCGATAAACGCATCTTCTGTTGCGCCTGCAGCATTGTACTCCGCTAAAATATCTTCACCATTACCGGTAGTTGTTGCAATCACACGAACGTTGGCTGTGACAGCCTCATCCAGATACCTCTTTTCAAACTGCAACACATAGTACTTGTGACCGTCTGCATCTTCAATGATCGTGGTGTCTCCTTCTTTTCTTGCTTCATCAAACAGCCAGTCCCTATACTTTGAAGAGATGTTGGAGCGTAACATTCCGTTGTGCTCCGTGCCTTCTTCTGCAATCACAAGCAGCGCCGCATCTGCTTCTTCCTTCGCTGCGTCCATAGCAGCCTGTATTTCTTCTTCCGTAGGCTCGACGGTATTTACATTGCCGTTGTCATCCGTTACCGTCTGCGCCTCAGGGATTTCAGCGCTTATTTCTGTCAGCTTATAGTCCACACTGTCATAGTTTTCTTTATTTTCGTCGTAATATGCCTGAATCTCATCTGCGGAAGCTGCCTTCTCCTCTGCCACATGCTTGTAATAAGCAGAAGCCAGATAGCCCTCCTCCACGTAAGGCTTCAGTCCGGAAACCGTTGAATACCTTCCGAAGGTCAATTTATAATACCTGTTAAGAGATTCCCCTGCCGCAGCGGCCGCCGTCTTTGCAGACTCCGCAAAAGCAGCATACTCTTGGGACGTATCATAGGTAAATCCTGCTGCATGCGCCGCATCAACCAACGCTTTGTTCTGCCGGATGGTATCCACGGCAAGCTGCTCAAAATAATCCTTCCATGACATAGTATCGCTGTATGCCTGTGCAGCATAATCTCCGCTTGCGTTAAAGCCCATGTAGGCCAGATAAGTCCCGTAGGTATTGATATAATCACTGCTTGCAAGGTTATAATAATAGTCAAATTCAACCTTGGTAATATCGTGTCCGCCCACTGTAATATAAGTAGAATGGGAAGCCGCATAATTTCTGACCGGTATGGAAGCCAGCCCGATTACAATGGCAGCAAGAATGACAATCCCAACAACACGGCTGATTTGCTTTCTCTTTTTTGCCTTTAACTCCTCTTCCTTTCTTCTCTGTACCTTTCTATCGTACCTAGTCACAATTTTCTGCGATGCTTCATTTTGTGATTTTCCTTTTTCTGACATGGTGTATCTCCTTCCTTTTCCTGCGCCGGCGCAAGTACAAGCCGCCACACGCTTTACCATTATAATCTATCTTTCAAAGAAAAGGTAGTCTTTTCACGCAATTTTCATAAAAAATTTTCTTAATCCATTTCCATCAGATAAAGCCGCACCCTGTTTTCTATCGTATCGCTGATTTCCTCTATACTCTTATCTCCCATAAAGTAAAACTCCGCTTCCTCCTGCACAATATCCAGAATATACTCCGTATGCGTCGGACTCAGTTTTCCTCTTTCAATCCATTCCAGGCAATCCTCTATGCTTTCATCCGTAATATAGATTTCCATCGCTGTATACCTGTCATAGCCATATACCTTCTCTTTATCCACATTATCTATGGCTTCCTGAAATATCCTTTTGTCTACGGGGAAAGCGTTTTCTGCAATCTGCCTCTGTACTTCCTCGCTTAGAAGATATTCGATAAAGGCCCATGCGCCTTCTTTATTCTGCGAGGAGGCGTTTATGGCAATTGTTTCTGCGCTTATGCGCGACACCATGCCCTCATCTGACGGATATCCTACTGCCACCATGCCCTTGCTGTGCGCTTCCGACTCCATTTGTGCAAAGTCATATAAACTGCGCACGGACATAAACATGCTTGCAATCTCTTCATCGCCTTTATTGCGTTCCGTCACACCATACCTGCCTGACACCCTCAGAAGCTGCTCCCAGAACTCCCCGCTGAAATCGCAGGTTTTATTCTCCCAGTCCACCATGCCAAAAAGGTCGTCTGACATATGCAGGAAAAACCATAGAACCGTACTGGGTCTATACCCAAAAGTTGAACTCAGAACCGCATTGTCTTCATAAGCTTCCATGTTGTCCAGTATTTCTTCCAGATTTGTATTCTGCGCATCTTCCACAAAATCTTCCCTGATATAAAAAATATCAAAATACATCCGGCTGCCGACCGCATAAATTCCTGTCTCCATGCCCAAGTTGCTCACCGCTGATGGGAAGTAATTGTCTACGCTGAGACCGCTCGCCTGAAAATAGGGTTCTAGATTTTCCAGTGCTCCTTTCTCCGCCAGACTCGATATACTCTGCACCGCTGACGGACTTATCATGTCCGGTCCCTTCCCCGTCGCAATCTCCATGCTGGTTCGTTCACTGTCTCCGCCCTCTTCCAAAACCACATAATATTTCTCATTCTCTTTGTTAAATTGTGCAATTAACAGTTTTTCCTCAGCCATTGCCATAGACGTTCTGTATGTCAGCAGAATTTTTCCGGTTGCTTCCGGATTGATTTTACAGAGACTTTCCGCAAAAAACTTTCCATCCCTGTCTGACTGCAGCTGTTCCAGTTTGCCTTCTTCCGACAGGATAAAAGCGCAGGGGAATTTTTGTTCTGCTCCTGTCACGTAACTCGTCCCCGCCCACTTCATATGCCATACTTTATCACCGTTCTCCAAATTCAAGTCATATACGCCCTGCCATGTCATGACCAGAATGTCTGCTTCATACCCTTCCGATACGGCAAGATAATCCTGCACTGCCACTCTGTTTGTCAATACCCTTGTCTCTTTGTCCAGCGTCAAAACCATGTAGCCGCTGCCCTGCATGTCGCTCACTAACAGCGCAATATCCCCGTTTTTTGTGCCGCATATCTCGCCAATTGCACCTCCCGCATCCAGCCTGTATACCTGCTGTCCATTGATATCCAGCACTATGAGGATTTCCTTCTGACTGACATAAAAATTTTCCGAATCCCGATACCACTCGTTTGACACCGTAAGATATTCCTCCGGCACCCCTTCTAAAAGCAGTTCCTCCTCCCCGTCCGCCGCGTGATAGCAAAACAACTGCCCTTCTTCATTTCCATAAAAGCATATGCCCTCTCCCTGATAGTACTGCGCTGACAAAAAATTTTCACCTTCCTCGACGGAAAATGCCATCTCCTCAGATATCAGTTCCAAATCGTATTTCCAATAGGATGTCTCGTATTCTTTCGGTACAGTCTCTGTCCCATCTTCCATATTTCCATTTCCCTGACTGCCCTCATTATCCCCGGTATTGATTTCGCCGTTTACCCCCGTGTTTATGCCGCTCTGAACAATGTCACCCGACAAATCCGGCTCACTTTCTTTGCCTGTGCATCCTGCAAGCAACAGCGATACTATCAGCAACATAGCAATCCAACATTTTCTTTTCATACGCTATTTCCTTTCCCTAGTTATTATTTTCCCAGTTAAGAAAAGCAGAGCAGCCAACAAGCCGCTCCGCTCCTTATCAATGTTTAATAGAATGTGTTATGTCGACCAGTTCCTTCCAATCATCAATAATATATCCGCAATTTCTACATATCACCCGCATTGTCTGATATGTCTCCGTTGCCGTACATTCTACCAAAATGGGGTCCCCATTCGGTTTATACGCCACAAGAGCCGGATGTTTATATGTACTTGTCGTTGGTTCACCATACTTTATTGTATAAGTACCCACGTTATGATGACATACATCCTGCGTTGCCGCAGATACATTCATACCAATACCGCACACTAACATTGCCATTACTGCTATCATTGCAATTCCTTTTTTCATTACCGTTTCCCTCACCTTTCTCCGCAGGATTTTCTGTGGTAAGCCCTGCATAAGCTAACAATGCCTTGCAACAATTAGAGTACCATAATTATATAAATTCCAACCAACACTGTCAATGCACTTGACAACTCTGACGCCTTTCCAAGATCAGCTTCAGCCCGCCTTTTTCCGCCCGTTATTCCAGATGATTCACCTGCCCCATAAACAAAATCATTCCCGTCCTTGTATCCTGAATTACATAAATAAACGGGTGGTCTGCCACAAAGACAATAGGTTCTTCCTCTATAGGGGCAGCGGCATCATTGGTCACAATTGTCGTCACGGCTGCCGCCTTGGTTCCCTGTTCGTCTACTTCGATTTTTGCCTTGTGCAGCACCTGCGACACATACAAATCCTCTGCTATCTTATCAAAATCAGCTTCCCCTACACGAAAGGCTCTCTCCATTCCCATCTCCTGCAGAATATCACGCAGTCCTTTTATTTCCTGCTCCATGGTAAACTTCGGAATCACCAGACGGGCAATTTTCTCTCTGGGCGCATTGTCCAGGCTGTCAAGCAGGGCTTCCTTCTCCTCCGTGCTGAGTGCACCGAACAAAGAGGAAATCTCCCCTCTTCCGTCATGAAGGAATATCTTCATAACAAGCGGTGAATCCTTGTAGGGTAGCGCAATTCCCTTTATACTGGCTCCTGGAGACACTTCCGTTTCGATGTAGGCATAATATTCCCCGTATTGATGCATCATCTCTATTTCGTTCCCACCTGTGGTTCCGACAAAAACCTCCTCAAAGGTATCTTCTTCCATAAAGGGCTTTTCCCATTTTCCTTCAAAATACACGGCATTCATCAGTATCATTGCCGCGTCAATGGGAATCTCCCGCAGCACCTCCTGTATCATACCATTTGTATTGTCATTCGCCCAATTATTTATCCGCGCTAATGTGTCCTGCGGATTTCCAAGAAAATCTGCCTCATACAGTTCACTTTTATAAAATTCCCCGGCCGGCTTTAAGAAGTCTGTCTCTATCCCTTCCGACCACTCCTTTCCTTCCCGCATCCAGATAGAATTGGCCGTCAGTACAAAGGTTTCGTCCTGCCACTGCGTCTCCATATAAGCACGCATGGCATCGTTCCATGCCTCTATGTCCGTGATTCCCAAAAGCGCCTCCAATTCCTCCTTCGTCTCGGAACCCGCCCCCAAATTTAAAAGCGAGAGCGCGCTGCAAAGACTATAGGGAGAAAAGAAAATATTTTCTTCTCCATCCAGACGCTCAAACAGATGATAGGAAAAGCCATTCACTCCGTTTCGAAGCATCTCCATTTCCTCCTCGTCATATTGGACTGCACCTGATTGGCCTGCCCCTCCGTTTCCACTCCCTGTCGTATTTGGCATACCCGACTGCGGCTCCGACGTACCGGCAGGTTCACCCTGCTGCAGCCCTGACGCGCCCGCAGGTTCATCCGACTGCGGTTTTCCGCAGCCGATTATTCCTGTAAGCATACATATCGTAAGCAATAACGCACATCTTCTCTTCTTCATAACAAACCCCTCCTTCTACTCTAGACTGTTTACCCTGCCCATAAACAGAATCATTCCCGTTCTTGTATCCTGAATCACATAGACAAACGGTCTGTCCGCCTCAAAAACAACCGGTATTTTCTCTTCCACCATCGCACATCCTGCTGCCTCTACCACTGTCACAGCCGCTGCTTTTGTCCCCTGCTCGTCTACCTCGATTTTTGCCTTGTGCAGTACCTGCGT
>CAMWLB010000065.1 GCA_947174985.1 uncultured Lachnospiraceae bacterium
ACACAGACGTCTCCCTCAGGGTAGAGGAAACCGACTCCGCCGACTCTTTTAAGGTGTCAGGACGCGGCGAGCTTCATCTCTCCGTATTGATTGAAAATATGCGCAGGGAAGGCTTTGAATTTGCCGTAAGCAAGGCGGAGGTTCTCTATAAGACCGACGAAAACGGCAAAAAGCTGGAGCCCATGGAACTGACTTATATCGACGTGCCCGAAGAGTTTTCCGGCGTTGTTATTGAAAAGCTGAGCATGAGAAAGGGCGAGCTCCGCAATATGGGAGCCGGCACCGGCGGCTATACCCGTCTGGAGTTCTCCATCCCTTCCAGGGGGCTGATTGGCTACCGCGGCGATTTTATGACGGACACCAAGGGCAACGGCATTATGAACTCCGTCTTTGACGGCTATGGCCCCTACAAGGGCGATATCCAGTACAGAAAACAGGGCTCCCTGATTGCGTTTGAAAACGGTGAAACCATAACCTACGGTCTTTTCAACGCGCAGGAGCGCGGCACGCTCTTTATCGGCGCAGGCGTCAAGGTATACTCCGGCATGGTGATTGGCAGCAACGGGCGCGGTGAGGACATCGAGGTCAATGTCTGCAAGAAAAAACAGCTCACTAATACCCGCTCCTCCGGTGCAGACGAAGCGCTCCGCCTTGTTCCGCCCAAAATCATGAGCCTTGAACAATGCCTTGATTTTATTGATACGGACGAGCTTTTGGAGGTCACGCCAAAGTCGCTGCGTATCCGCAAAAAAATCTTGGACCCTACCCTTAGAAAACGTGCCGCCATGAAAAAGTAGGCGAACGGTTTTCCCAATCAAATACAGGACAAACAAAACGCCGGAACGCGTATCACTTTCTGATACACGCTCCGGCGCTTTTTTGCCGTAAAACAATGCGATTAATACTCCTCTGCCATATCGATTTCTTCCTGCTCGGATTCAATCGTTCTGACATACAGCGGCGTATGGCGGAGATATACCGCCCAGTAGCCGACGCCTACAATTCCCGCGCCGCCCACGATATTGCCCAGCGTTACCGGCAGAAGATTTTTTACAAGAAAGCTTCCCCAGGTAAGCCCTTCTGCGGCGATCCTATACTCTCCCGCCGTCAGAATTCCGGCAACACCGAAATAGATATCCGCTATGCTGTGCTCAAAACCACAGAGCACAAAAGCCATAACCGGCCAGAAGCTCATCATAAGCTTGCCCGGAACCTGCTTTGACGCAAAAGCGCCCCACACAGCGATACATACCAGAATATTACACAGGATGCCTCGGATAAAGGATTCTCCAAAGGACAGGTTGACTCTGTTTAACGCTGCATTTACCATGGTCTCCGCCAGCCTGCCTCCGAACAAATCCGGCGTGTGACCGTAGACTACCAACACCGCCACCAATGCCGCACCAATAAAATTGCCGACAAACACAAAAAACCAGTTCTTTAACAATTCGCAAAGCTTAATCTTTTTTTCCAGCCACGCAATGATAATCAGATTGTTGCCCGTGAAAAGCTCACTGCCCGCTACCAGCACCATCGCCATACCTGCCGGAAAGAGACAAGCGCCGACAAGCTTTGCAATGGCGGGATTTTCCACCGTGGAAGAACCAACGTTGGAGGCAATGCCGGCAAAGCCGATAAAGATTCCCGCAAAAACACCAAGCATCAGCATTTTAAAAGCGGACAGCTTTACCTTGTGAACCCCGATTTCAACATAGCTTCTTGCAATCTCTAAAGGTGAGTGCATCCAAATCCTCCTTATAAAACAAGTATAATTTCATTTTCGGCAAGCATCTTTTCTGCCGGAACATAAGGCTGCTCTGCCTTTTCCCCGTTGATGAAAAACTCCTTGCAGCCGCTTTCTGCGCCGTCAGGATTCTTTACTATGATATGCAGCTTCTTGCCGCGGAAAGTCTTATCCATGGTAATTTCTTTCCAGTCAGAAGGAATTGCCGGGCATACCCACAGACCGTTTAAGTCAGGGCGCATACCGCAGATACCTTCCACGCAGCCTACCATACAGGTGGAAGCCGTGCCGGTCAGCCAGTGTACATGGGAACGTCCCTCGAAAGGAGACTCCACGCTCTCGGTGAACTGTCCGTGTACGTAAGGCTCCAGCTTTCTTATCTCCGCGCAGTCATTCTGCGATGCGGGGGAGCTTTCCGTAAAGTATTCAAATGCACGGTTGCCATGTCCCATGAGTGCCTCTGCCAGAATAATCCAACCTTGCGGCTGTGAGAAAATACCACCGTTTTCCTTGGTGGAAGGATTGAACAGAAGCGCCTGTGCGCCGTCAAATGCATGGTCCACATAGGAAGGAGTCATCAAACGCACTCCGTATTTGGTGTTGAGCTCTCTATGTACGGATTCCAGCGCCGCCTCTGCCTGCTCCTTTGAAGCAAGCCCGCTGATAACGGACCATGACTGCGGATTCAGCCACATGCTTGCCTCAGGGTCATGCTTGGAGCCGATAACCTGTCCGTCTTCCTTGATACCTCTGACATAACGGTCGTCTTCCCAGCACTCTTTTTCGATAATTTCGCCCAATTCCTTCTGGGTCTTTTCCAGATAAGCAATGTACTCAGTATCCTTCTGGTCCTCAGCAAAACCTTTCATTACCGTAAAAGCATAGTATAACTGCATTGCCACGAAGGTGGACTCGCCCTTTTTGCCGAGACGCAGGCAGTCGTTCCAGTCGGCATGAAGGCCTGCAGGCATCTTGTGGTCGCCCAGTCTGTCCATGGAGAACTGGATTGCCCTCTTCAAATGGTCATATACCGTTCCCTCTTCCTTGTTGGCATAAGGAATTACTTCGTTGATAAAATCCTTGTTTCCGGTTTCCGCCACATATTTCCAGACAGTGGGGAAGAGCCACAGGGCATCGTCCGCGCGGTATGCCGGATGTCCGGTCTCGCGCACGTAGGATTCGTCGTCCGGCGTGTCCTCATGCCCGGGATTGTGGTTATATTTTACCAGTGGCAGTCCGCCGCCGTGGTTTACCTGTGCGGAAAGCATAAAGCGAATCTGTGCAAGCGCCATCTCGGGATCCAGGTGGATGATACCCTGAATATCCTGCACGGTATCGCGGTAGCCATAGCCGTTGCGCTGTCCGCAGTAGACAAAGGAAGCCGCTCTTGACCACGTGAAGGTAATGAAGCACTGGTAAGCATTCCATGTATTAATCATGCTGTTAAACGCTGCATCCGGCGTATTGACCTGAAAATTCTCAAGCTTTGCATGCCAGTAATTTTTCAGTTCCGTAAGCTCGTTTTCTACGACACCTGCTTTTTCATAGTTTGCCAGAATTGCCTCTGCCGCCTCTGCGTCCGCCTGCCCCAATACAAAGACAAGCTCTTTGCTCTCGCCGGGTGCAAGCTCTAATGCGCTGTGCAGCACGCCGCAGGCATTGGTATTGTAGTTCAGTACATTGTCGCACTCGCCGCGCTCTACTGCCACAGGATTGCCGTAGGTATGATAATCCCCGATAAAGGCAGCCTTGTCGCCGTTGTAGGAGGTAACCGGTGCTCCTGCCAGCCCTAAGAAACGCTCTCTTCCGTTTGAGCCCTTCTCGTTCTTGCCGCAGTTCGCATTGATGGTCTGTACGATTTTATTGCCCATAAAGTAAGTCCTTGTGATGAACAGGGTGTATTGCAGGTTTACCTGATCCTGCTCGTAGTTGCTGTCATTGGTAAACTCTGCATAGGAAAATACAGATATCTTTCTCGTTTTATCCGTGGTATTGGTGATTTTAGCGCGCCATACTTCGTAGGTTTTGTTCAGGGGAACATAATAAAGCGCTTCCGAATGAATCCCCGCATAATCTGCCACCAGATTCGTGTACGCCGTACCATGGTGACATTCGCTTTTGTACTCATCCAAAGGCTTTGCCACGGGCTGCCAGGATGCGGACCAGTAATCCTTCGTCTCGTCATCGCGCAGGTAAATATATCTGCCGGGCGTGTCATCGCTGTTAAAATGGTAGCGCAGAATTCTGCCGTTTGCACCGCTCTTTACAAAGCTGTAGCCTCCTGCATTGTTGGAAATAATCGCGCCATATGCGGGAGAGCCAAGATAATTCGCCCAGGGCGCAGGAGTATTGGGTTTTGTGATTACATACTCCTTGTTTGCTTCGTCAAAATAGCCGTAATTCATGTAACACTGTTCTCCTTTACTTTTTATGTTATTTTTTTTGGGGGGTGTAACATCACCCTGCCACTATCAGAGATACCAGATAGAAGGGCTCGGCACCATTGTCATGTGTTTCTGTGAGTTCGATTTCTACGCGGTGTACTTTGTGTTCTCCATGCTCCAGTATGGTTTCCAGATACAGGCAGTCCCAGTCCTCGTCAAAGTTTCCGTCGAGAAGCACGGCATGTTCCGTATCTCCGTCCAAAGTAAGCGTTGCCTTGGGGATGGGTCCCTTCATGGTCTTTTTATACTGTACGCCGATGGAAGCTCCTTCCACTTCAAACACAATCTTATCGCCTTTTTGGGACGCCGTAAAACCTTTTTTGAAGCAATCCGACACACAGCTCTGCTCGCTTTCGTCTTTCACAAATCCCTCGCATAAAACCGGCTTTAATTCGTCATTCCGATATCTGTGCGCATTTTCATAGCCGTTCGCCGTCATGGGCCTGGGCAGTACGCCGAAAGGTGCATCCTGCGCTTCACCAGCCACAGACGCTGTTTCTGCAGCGATGCCTGCACTGCTCTCCTCTTCCACCGCCTGCTTCACGCTCTCTAAATAATGGGTAATCACACCTGCTACCAGCGCATGTCCCGCATCGTTTGGATGCAAATCATCCGGCGTGATATCGCGGTTCTTGATATTGCCCGCTTCCACCTGCGCATAAATCGTAGGCTTCATGCTGACAGAGGGAAGGTGATAATAAGCTCCCACCGGCACATGAATCTGCTCTGCATTGCAGCCATCATCATAGCGCACATTATGTACCAGAAGCAGCGCCGGCTCACAGGATGCCTTCACTATTCGGCGCACCAGTCCCTCATAGGTTTCCTGAAAATGTGCGCTGTTGCCGTCATCATTGACGGAAAACTCCACAATCACAAAATCGGGCTCATACTGCAGCACATCCTCCTCCACACGTCCCGTTCCGAGATGGGAGGTGGTTCCGCCGATACCGGCATTGATATAGGTGAAATCCGCTTTGGGAAACGCCTGCTTCCACCACGCATAGGTCAGATAGGCATAACAGCCCTCCGGCGTGGAAGCCAGGCAGCCCTGCGTAATGGAGCCGCCTAGAAAAGCCAGCTTAATAGCTTCCCCGTCTGCCGCACGCCGCATCACCTTTCTGATACGGCTGTCATCTCCGGCGTTTATCACGCCCTTTTCATATTCAACAAGTTCCTTCATAATTTCCTTTCCGCCTGCTATATATTGGCAATTATGCCTGTCCTAACAGCTCCAGATTTTTCTTTATCAGCTCACATCTCTGCAGTACACAGTCAGGGCTGCGCAACGGGTCCTTGGGCGTATTAAATACATAATCCACAAGCCGGTCCATATCTGTCACAGCCACATGCAGCCTCGTATCGCTGGATGCATAGTAGATGTAAACCTCATTCTTCTCATTTACCACTGCGCCATTTGTAAATACCACGTTGGATACGTTGCCGACTCTCTCGCCGTTCCTTGGTCCGATTAACATACCGGAAGGCTCTGCAATCACCTTGGAAGGGTCATCTAAAGCAGTGGCAAAAGCATAGATGACATAGCGGAGCCCTGCTGCCGTATTTCTCACGCCATGGGCAATATGAATCCAGCCCTTATCCGTCTTTATCGGCACAGCGCCGGCGCCGTTCTTTACCTCTGTGATGGTGTGGTATTTGCGGATGCTGGTCATCTTTTCCTCGTCAATTACCGCTTTGGTAATGTCATCGCACAGACCAAAGCCAATGCCACCGCCCGAACCGGTATCGATGAAATCGTCCATAGGTCTTGTGTAGAACGCATACTTGCCGTCCACAAACTCCGGATGCAGCACCACATTCCTTTGCTGGGGAGAATGGAGCGTCACCAGATTCGGCAGTCTCTCCCATGTCTTTAAATCCTTCGTCCGTACAATGCCGGCAGCCGCTACCGCAGCCGACAAATCGCCCACTGATTTATCCTTGCTCTCTGAACAGAATACGCCGTAAATATAGCCGTCTTCATGCTTTGTCAGACGCATATCGTAGACATTCGTCTCCTCCGGGCAGGTATCCGGCAATACCACGGGATAGTCCCAGAAACGGAATCCGTCCACACCGTTGTCGCTCTCTGCCACGCCAAAGAAGGACTTTCTGTCATTGCCCTCGATTCTTGCCACCAGATAATACTTGCCATTCATATAAAGCGCGCCGGAATTCATCACGGCGTTTACGCCCAGCCTCTCCTCAAAATACGGGTTGGTCTCTGCGTTTAAATCATACTGCCAGCTCACCGGAATATGCTCCCTTGTCAGCACCGGATACCGGTATCTTTGGTAGATGCCGTTATAAAACGCCTCGTCCACCTCGTTTTTTCTGGATAATAATGCTTCCTGTCTTTCCTTCAGCCAGTAAAATTTTTCGTGAATCATATTACTTCTCCATCCTCCTTATGATTTCCATACACATACGTCCATTGTGGTAAGGACATTTCCAAGGCTCCACAATCGGCTGTGTCATATCCGGATTGCCGTTGTCGTCCACATGCATAAACCACTCGGAGCCCTCTCTCTTATCGATGACATGCGCCTTGATAAAGCCCCAGATATGCTCCGCTGCCTCTAAATATTCCGTATGCTCCGGTGTTTTCTCATACTGGTTGTAGAAGCCTACCACGGCTTCCGCCTGCACCCACCAGACACGCTTTTTGTCTACCACGCCCTTCTCACATTCGTTGGAAAGGGAATCGTTGTAGTAAGCTGCCCGATAAACCTCCGCCGTCAAATCGGCAATGATGGGAGCCCACTCTGCCGCATACGCCTCGTCTCCAAGCACGGAAAGCCCTCTGTCCAAAAGCCATGCCGTCTCGATATCATGCCCATAGGAATGTAAGTCAATCAGACTGTTCATCTCATTGTCAAAAAATACCTCCTGCCTGTGGCGCGCAGGATTGTACACCTTATTGCGGAAGGTTTCCAGTATCCAAAGCAGCTTTTCCCGAACCGCTGCATGAAGCTCCGCAAATTCCTTCTCTTCTCCGGACACCCTGTAAAGCTCCGTGTACGCCTCAAACACATGGAGCAGGGTATTCATGGTGCGATCCGCCATAACGCCGTTTTCCGAAAGCTTGTCATTTGCCGCAGGCGCGAAGGTGCGGTCCAGTGCTTCCTTGTAGCCGCCCTCGTCAAAACCCTTCTCCTCTATCACGGAAAACAGGGAAAACGCTGTCTGAAGCGCTTCTTTGTCCTTAGAAGCCGCGTAATAAGAGGACAGCGCATAGATGGCAAACGCCTGATTGTAAATATGCTTTGTCGTATCCTCCGGCACACCGTCATAGGTTACGGACCAGAATACACCGCCGTACTCCTTGTCAATGCAGTGCTCTTTCATAAAATGATAAGCATGTGCTGCATCCGCAAGCAAAGCCTCATCCTTAAGCGTCATCACTGCATTGGAGAAAAACCAAAGGATGCGGCTGTTTAAGATACAACCCTTCACTGCTTTTTGGTCCACTGAAAGCTCCGGTCCCATAAATCCGTAAAAGCCTCCGTAAGTTTCATCGCGCAGTTTTTGCCAGAAGGGAATAATTCCTTCCGTCAGATGCTGCCGCATTTCTGCTGCTATACTCATACAATCTTCCTTTCTGCCACACTCTTTTTTTCCACCAGGTGGCCCTCCACTATATGGATTCCTCTTTTATAATTTTCTCCGCTCATCTTCTTTAAGAGCGTCTCAATCGCCCCTCTTGCCATCTCTCTGATATCCACCTCATAGGTGGTAATCTCCACATCACACAGCCCCGGATAAAGATAATTGTCGTACCCTACCACTGAGATATCTTCCGGTATCCGTAGTCCTTTCTCCTCCAATGCCTTTATCACAATGCTTGCAATAAAATCACAGTTGCACACAAACGCTGTTGGCATCTTCTCCGGAAAAGCCAGGCTGCTGTAATTGTCCCTCAGCCCGCTCTTTACGTCCCTGTCCTCAATCAGATACTCCGGATTTGGCGTGATACCGTGCTCCATCAGGGATTTCAGATAACCTAAATACCTGTCTGTGATACTCTCTGTGGAAAAGAGCGTCCCTACATAGGCAATCTCCCTGTGCCCCCTGTCAATCAGGTAATTGGTGAGCACATAGGCGCCGTAAAAGCCATCAGATATAAAACAGTCCACGCTCGCATCGGTTTCATAAAAATCCAGAAACACGAGCGGCATCCCCGTATTTTTCCGAAGGTAATCCGCATACTCATAGCCGGGCTTTCCGATTACAATCAGCCCGCTCACCTTCTTCTCCTCCAAGAGCCGTAACATCTGCCGGTTTTCTTCCATCTCCTCACTCAGAATTTCAAATAAGGTGAAACATTCATTTTGAATCGCCTGATCCGCCACCTCCTGATACAGCTTCCAGTAAAAGGAATCAAAATTTGCCAGATATCTGTCCGATATCAGCACCCCGATGTTATAGCTTCTCCTTGGTCTTTTTTCCTTCACTACCGTCGGCGCCCTATAGCCCATCTCCTCCGACAGTTTCCGGATTTTGAGGCGCATTTCCTCGCTGACACCCTTCTGTCCCGAAAGCGCCTTGGATACTGTGACCGTACTGACCCCCAGCCTGTCCGCAATATCTGCCATTCTCACAGTTTTCTTCATTTTCGCCATTGTCTCTCTCCCCATGTAAAGTCCTGCTCATATTTCCGGACAACCAAATCGCTGCACGCAAATACAGATACAGGCATATACAGACTGTGGGAGACAGTTTTCTATCTCCCACATATCATAAGACAATGTAACCAGCGTATTAACGTTTTCCGATTTCTGTATCGTCGTTCCTTACTACACTGTGCTCCTTGATATAAGCTACAATCTCATCAAACTTGGTAAAGGCAAGACCTACATAGCTGTCTGCCGCGCCATAGTAGATTGCAATCTTTCCGGATTCCGGATCATGAATCGTTGCACAAGGGAATACTACATTAGGCACAAAGCCTCTCTCCTCGTACCACTCTTCCGGAGTCAGCAGGAAGGTTTCACAACGGTACTTCACAATGGAAGGATTCTCCAAGTCAAGAATCGCACCGCCGATGCTGTAAACGTAGCCGTTGCAGGTGCCGCTTACACCGTGGTAGAACAAAAGCCAGCCTTCGCTTGTCTCAATGGGAGCAGCGCCGCCACCGATTTTTAAGGACTCCCACCATTCATGTCCTCTGCCCATCACATGCCTGTGCTTGCCCCAGTATACAAGGTCGGGACTCTCGCTGATAAAGATATCGCCAAAAGGCGTATGTCCGCTGTCAGACGGTCTGCTCAGCATGCAGAATTTGCCGTTAATCTTTCTGGGGAAGAGTACCGCGTTGCGGTTAAAGGGCAGGAACGGATTCTCCACTCTGACAAAGGTCTTGAAATCCGTCGTTTTTGCCATACCAATAGCAGCGCCGTAAAAATCCTGACACCAGATGATGTAATAGGTATCCTCTACCTTCACCAATCTCGGGTCATATGCGTAAATCGGCATAAAAGGCTTGCCGTCCTCGTCCACAAAAGGAATCTTATCTTTTTCAAAATCCCAGTGGATTGCGTCTTTGCTTCTTCCCAGATAAATATAAGGAATGCCGTTTGTCTGCTCCCCACGGAACACGCCGATAAACTCGTCGCCATAGGGCATTACTGCACTGTTAAAGATTCTGGCAACGCCTTCTACCGGATTTCTTCCGATAATGGGGTTTTCCGTATATCTCCAGATGGGAGCCCCCTTTATACCTTCCGGGCGCTCCTGCCAGGGAACATTCGGAACGGCAGGGGCAATCATTTTGATATCGCTCATAAATTCCTCCGTTATTCTGAAAACGGGGCGGCACGCCGCCCCGCTTCAGTACTTATTTTAATCATAATGCCTGTAACTAAAATGTCAATAAGAAATTACTTAAAGTATGCATCCAAGCCATCCTGAACCTGCTGCTTGAAGGACTCCTGGAACTGTGCGGGAGTCATTTCACCTTTGATAATCTGCTGCAGTCCGTTGCCTGCATCTGTTCCATAGTCTACACCAATGTTCAGCCAGAAATCAGCTACAACTTTGGAACCAGCATCAAACATAACATCATAGTTCTGATTCTTCAGCTCTTCAATTCTTGCATTCTCGTTGTACCACCACTGCATAACGTCTCTGTTGTCACGAAGAGAAACATCTCCTTCGTACCAGTTGAAGAAATCATACAGTACATGGTATGCGGTAACAGGATTCTTACATCCTGCTGCGATGATAAAGTAGGTGGTTCCGGATACTGCGTTCTTTCCAGGGTTGGTATCCTGATTACCGGAAGGACCTACCGGCCAGCGCACATATGCAGTATCAAATCCAAGCTTATCTTCTACACCGTAGTCACCGCCTGCGTTTGCAATCCAAACTGCGATAGGGAAGAAACCGATATTTCCTTCACGGTACTGGATTCTCATGCTGTCAGAAGGTGTGCCTTCAAAGTCATAAGGATAAGCAATCTGATAAGTGTTGTACATATCATACATCATCTGCAGCGCCTCGCCGGTTGCTGCGGAAGAAAGTGTTTCTGTGGTACCGGTTGCAATGCTTGCACCGTTACTCATCATCAACTGCTCCATGGTCTCATTTTCATAACCACAGTAGCCGTACTGGTCAATCTGTCCATCGCCGTCGGTATCCTGTGTCAGTACCTGACAGTACTCGATGAACTTATCCCATGTCCACTCGCCTCTCTTGTAAAGCTCTCTGGGGTCTTCCAGATTGTTCTCTTCCAAAAGCTGCATATTAAAACCAAGAGGATACGTACCTGCTACAGTACCTTCACCGGCTATCTGATACAAAATACATGCCTTGCCATCGCCAAGGTCAAGATAACCCATGTTAGTCTGGGTGGTAAATAAGTCGTCATCTTCCGGCAGAATGGTCTTTAAATCAATTGCCAGACCGTTTGCCTGTGCAGGAACGCCCATGCTTGCTTCAACCAGATAGATTTCACAGTCCGGATTACCTGCTAAGATAGAGGTGTTGATGGAGGTCTGTACGCCTTCATAGGTCAGGTTATCCCATGTAAAAGTAACGCCATACTTCTCTTCAATTGTCTTAACATTAGCAAACTTTCTCTCAGCAACATCAAGGTTGGTTGCTTTTTCTGATGCCTTTTCTTCGGTATCTCCCTCTGCAGGCTGTGCTGTCTGCCAGTCCGGAGAATCTTCAATTGCATCATCGCTGTCATAGTACATTAACCACCATGAACCGATGTTAATGTTGCCGTCGCCTGTACCTGCCAAATCGGTGTTGTCCGTCGTGCCGCCGCCATTGCTGCCGCTATTGCCGCTATTGCCGCCATTGTTACCGCCGTTGTTGTTATCGCCGGTATTGTCTTTGCCACCACATGCTGCTACAGACAATGCCATAGCTGCTGCAAGTCCCAGCGCTAAAAATTTTTTTAAATTTTTCACTTTGTATCTGTTCTCCTTTCATAATGCCATATGGACCACATTGTCATAAGTTTCTACTGCTGACTTGCAATCGTTACACTGTATACTTCCCATGCGCCGTCAGATTCACACTGCATACCGCTTCCCCATGTAGATACATCGTCACCACAGTACTGTGCTATCATCTCAAAAGGAATCTGACAGATATTTCCATCACATACAGCATAACCCTGTCCGCTGCCGTCTGCATCGCCTACGCCAACTCTCATCCAGCCTGCTGCAGATTCATTCATAACAAGCCACAT
>CAMWLB010000066.1 GCA_947174985.1 uncultured Lachnospiraceae bacterium
AAATCCCAGCGCTGTATTTTCTACGCCCAGATTTTTCAGTACGATGGAAACATTCAATCCTTTCCCTCCCGGCAGAAGCGTTTCTTCGTCCGTACGGTTTGTAAGTCCCATCTGAAAGTGGTTAACCGATACAATATAGTCAAGCGCCGGATTAAAAGTAATGGTGTATATCATTTATTTCACCTCCAAAAAACAACGAATATCATCGAAATCAATCCACATAAAGCAAGCCATCAAAAACGGAATCTACATTAACGCCTGCCTCCGGCACCATGCCATACTTTTTTTCTACATAGAACCAGCCGCCGACGCCGTTTTCTCCCTCCGCATAGAACCAGTGCGCCATATCTGTGTGAAGAAGCTTTACTTTTTGCGGTGTAAGGGTTACTGATTCCGATTCCAGAGACATCTCGCTGTGTACGGGAAGCTCCACCAGCAAGGTTAAATCTACATCACCGGAATAATCATAATATGGTTGCTCCTTCATTTCAAAACCTTCTCCCGTATACACCCATGTAACCTCCGCCCATTCTGTCTGTATGGCATCAAACCGGTAAGAACCTTTAATCTCTCCGGTATCGCTTATCCATACATCACAAGGTATAGAACCGATTATTTTTATTGTACCTCCGCGGTAGCGGTAAAAAGTTGTCATAGGGTCGCTGCTGGGTCCGTCATCATAGAGAAGCAATAGCAGTTCCTCTCCGTCAGGCCTAATCACCTGTAACTTATGGAAGAAATAGAATAAATCGTATGGATGAATTTCCACGGAAGCATCATTTATCATCAGCAGATAACCCCCGGAGCTTATGGCCGTCAGCTTAATTTCATCCGCCTTGCCATCCAAATCCAAGTCAAAGGAAGCACTGCAGCCGTACTCGTCCTGCGACTTTAAAGGAATACGGTCTATACTTATTGGGCTGATTTCAGCACTAAAAGAAGCAAGCTCCTCCTTTTCTTCTTCCAATGCTTTTAATGCAGCAAGATTTTTTTCATATTCTACCGCCGCCCGAAGCTGCAACGTATCCATTCCGCTTTCCGCTAACGAAACAGCTGCCCGTAAACAGTTTTCATCCACATAAGCAAGACGCCATTCCTCGGTTTCCAGATTCACTTCTACCACGGCATTGTCTGCGTAATCAAGGGAATATGGCGTATGCAGCAAGTCGATTTCAAAATAAGCAAATCCATTAGAGAAAACAGCTCCCCACGATGGGATTCTGACATACCCGGAATACAGGCATTTTAAAGTGCCATCTGCCAAAACCTTATAAAAACCGGTCAGATAAAAACAATAGCTCTCGCCCGCATATTCCATGGAAGCAGTTCTCTGCTGTTTTGCAAAATCCTCGCTGGCTTCCACATCTCCCACCGTCCAGATCGGGTAGGAAAATTCTTCTATGTGAAGCGGTATTTCTATCTGTGAACCATCCTCCTCAAAAGTATACCGGTAAACGGCAATCGTCTCTTCTTCGTTCACAAAACGGATTTCTCCATGTCCTGCTCCCAAATGAAGCGCACGCTCCGCTGCTTTTTGCGGCGTTTTAAAATCATCAACACTCTTGTCCCCCAGCGCCATTCTCTCCGCGATAATTTCCGAGAAGGTGCTCACAAAGAGATATTGGTTCTGTTCACTTAAGGGACAGTACGCCTCTTCAAATTCCTCCTTTGATGTGATAGAATCGCACAGCTTGAAGCCTTCATGCTCCAACTGATAACCCTCCTCTGTTTCCGTATAGGAGAGAACCTCTATCAAAATAGTAAGCTCAGGCGCATCCGTCCACTTTTCATAATAGATTAACACTTGATTGGATGGTTCTGCCAAATAAAACTGATACGGCTCATAGAGTATATCTGCTTCCCCTACAGCATAATTTCCTGCCCATTCGTTCACAGCAGTAAACAAATCGCCCTCCACTTTCGCCGTAGGCACAGGAAACTCGGTATTTTCCTCCCCTGAAGGCTGCTCCGGCGTCTTTCCGAATCCTTCCGGCTCCCCGTCTTCGGTTCCGTCAGGTTCCCCCGTCCCATTTGGCTCTGTCGTCTGTAAATCAGGCTCCTTTTTTTGTCTTGTGGTTAAAAGCACCGCGCCTGCTGCCACACAGAGTAAAACTGCTGCTGCCGAAATCCAGACTTTAGCCTTTTTAAAGCGAAGCACATTGCGGATTCTTGATTTTACCCCGTTTTCCCCGAACGCCAGCGGAACCGCTATATACTTGCGCCCCGACGCAAACTGCAGCAGGGATTCAGAGTAATCTGCCTTAATATCCTCCCCAAGCCTGCCTAAAACATGTTCATCACAGGACATTTCCATATCCTTTCCCATAAGGAGAAACGCTGCCCAGACAAGGGGATTAAACCAATAGATACAGGTTAAAAACAGGCATGCAGGCTTAATTACATAATCCTTTCTCCATAAATGGATTCTTTCATGTTCTAAAATATAGGACAATTCCTTTCCCTGTATGCCATCCGGCAAGTAAATCTTGGGCAAGAAAAAGCCGAGTACAAACGGCGTCTCAATCGCTGTGCTGATAAAATAGCCGTCTTCCTGTTTCACTGCAGACAGCAGACGCTTTTTTAAACGTTTCAGCGTTATGACATTATAGAGCATAAGCGCGGCTGCCACTCCCAGCCAGACGCTGCCTGCCACTGTGAAAAATACCGTTTCGGCATCCCATTTTCTCTGAATGGGCTGTTCCAGTTCAGGCAAATTTGTAATATGTTCCGAAAGCACCTGCCAGTCCGATATGGCAGGCGTCTGCTGCGGTTTTTCGCCTCCTGCCAAAGCCTGTGGATTCGCCGGAGCCTGCGGATTGTCTGCAAGCAGCGGGAAATCCGGTATTGTCTCCGCTCCTGCTTCCATAATCTGCTCCCTCGCAGGTATGATGCTGACAGGACTTTCCAGCGTCACTGGACAGAGAAGACGCACAAAAACAATCAACCATAACAGGTAGGAATATATTCTCGGCGCTTTTTTCAAGATGATACGAAGCGCCAAAATTACCATAACCATAATACTGACTTGCAGCTGCAGCACAAACAGCCACTGCAAAAGCTCTTTCATCATGACTTCTTCTCCCCCTTCCTGTATGCTTCTATCATTTCTTCAATCTCCGAAACCTGTTTGTCACTCAGCTTGCGGCGGCTCATAAAAGCAGATAAAAAACCGGGCAGGGAGCCTTGGAATGTTTCCTCCACAAACTGTTCGCTTTGAATCGCAAAATATTCGTCCTTTTTTATCAGCGAAGTAACCACCGAATCCTCATTTTGCAGAACCTTCCGCTGGCAAAGCTTGCGCAATACGGTATATGTCGTAGATTTTTTCCAGTTCAGCTCTTTTTCGCACAGCTTCACCAGTTCGCCGGAAGGAATCGGCTCCGCCTCCCAAATCAACTCTGCAAACTGTAATTCCACTTCTGCTAACTTAATTTCCTTCATATTGTTCCTCATTTCTACGCACATTTTGTCTCAACGCTGTTGCGATTTCTCATAATAAATTTGTGCCGAGTGCGTGCAGACACAACCCCCCTTTGGTTTACTTGCAATAGACCTATTGTGTTTTTAGTTTATCATGAGTAAACCAGTCTGTCAATACAAATTGCAAATTTATTTTTTCTTTGGTATAATGTCGGTAAATCGCTTCGGAATGGAGGAGTATTATGAGAAAGTATTGTATTACGACCGATTCTAATTCAGACCTTCCACAGGAATACATTGACAAACTGAATACCACCATTATTCCCCAGTACTATTCCTTTGGAGATACTGTTTATGGCGACGAGCTTAACATGCCGCCTGCAGAGTTTTATGAACGTATGAAAAAAGGCGAGCTGCCCGGCTCTCAAGCAAATAATCCTGCCGTAATTGAAGAAAAGTTCCGTGCTCTTTTGGATAAAGACCTTGATATCATACATATCGGGTTTTCTTCTGCCCTGAGTGGAAGCTACAACAACGTGTGTATGGTGGCAAAAGAGCTTTTGGAAGAATATACGGATGCCAAAATTACCGTAATAGATTCCCTGAATGTTTCCCTCGGCGAGTCCATTATGGTACTTCACGCCAATGCATTAAAAGATAAAGGCGCTTCCTATGAGGAAGTAGTGAACGCCATTGAAGAATTTAAACATCACATCAACGTACAGTTTACCGTGGATGATTTATTTCATCTACAGAGAGGCGGCAGAGTGAGCAAGACCACCGCCGTAGTCGGCAGTGCCTTAAATTTAAAGCCTTTCCTCTATGTCAGCGATACCGGAACCTTAGTTTCTGCCGGTACAGTTCGGGGCAGAAAAAAATCCCTTCACACTCTGGTTGATCGAATGAAAGCGACTCTGGAGGAAAATACCGATTATTCCCTGCCGGTAGGCATTGTTCACGGCAACTGTTTAGAGGATGCGCAGGTTGTAGCGGAATTGGTAAAGGAACAAACCAACTTTACCAATATCATCATCAATGATATCAGCCCCAGCATTGGCACGCACGCCGGCCCCGGCGCGCTTGGCATCCTTTATTACGGACAGCCGAAAAAATCTTAAGAACGACAATGAAATGAAAAAGCTGCCGCGGCTCGGTATGTTACCTATGCCACAGCAGCTTTTATATTGTCCGGTTTCTTACTTTATCTTCTCTTCCAGCTTTTTCACAATTTCCTTGATGCAGCCCTCTTTAAAAGGATTTTCCAAACCAACCATGTCCACCAGATTGATAAAGAAATCACTTGCGGAAAGGGTACAGAGCTTTAAGTAGCTCTCCCACGCTTTCTTCATGTCTTCGTCCATCATTACCTTGTATTCCATAGCACAGGTCTGTGCAATACAATAATCAATATAGTAAAGCGGGTAATCAAAAATATGAAGCTGTCTCTGCCAATAACCGCCCTCTGCAAAAAACTTACAGTCGCCGTAATCCAGATGAGGTTTGTATTCTTTCTCTAACTTCACCCACGCCGCTTTCCGCTCTGCCGGCGTCATCTCAGGATTTGCATACACAATATGCTGGAACTCATCTACCATACAGCCATAAGGAATAAACGCCGCCGCATCCTCTAAGTGCATGGCGCGGTAATCGTCCGCACGATCACCAAAGAACAGCTCCATCCAGTTCTCCGTGAAAAATTCCATGGACATGGAGTGAATCTCTGCTGTCTCCATGGTGATATCGCTGTGCTCACGAATCAGGTCTTTGCCGGAAATATAGCCCTGGAAAGCATGCCCGCATTCATGGGTAATTACGTCAATATCGCCCTCCGTGCCGTTAAAGTTTGCAAAAATAAACGGAGAGTTATAAACCGGCAGATAGGTCATATAGCCGCCCGCCTTCTTTGTCTTGCGTCCCAAAACATCAAAAAGTTCGTTCTCCATCATAAAGTCAAAGAACTCCTTTGTCTCTGGGGACAGCTCTTCGTACATCTTCTGTCCGTTCTGCATAATTTCTTCCGGCGTGCCGATGGGCTTCGGATTGCCATTTGGGAAATAAACGCTCTCGTCAAAGAAGAAAAGCTTGTCAACGCCCAGTCTCTGCCTTCTGCGCTCATGCAGCTTTTCTGCAAAAGGAACAAAGTCCTCCTTAATCTGCTTTCTGAAACTCTCCACATCTGCCTGTCCATAGCAGTTGCGCTGCATACGATAATAGCCCAGTTCCAGATAATTCTGATAACCCAGTTTCTTTGCCTGCGCGTCCCTGTTCTTTACCAGCTTGTCGTAAATTTCATCCAGCTTTTCCGCATTTTCTTCAAAGAAAGCTGCTACTTTATTCCATGCTTTTTTACGAACGTCTCTGTCCACACTGATTAAATGTGGGCGCATCAGGGAAAGATTTAAGGTCTCTCCTTCCCAGTCTATCTTTGCACTTGCAATCAGCTTGTCATACTCTGTCGTCAGCGCGTTCTCCTCCTGCTGCAGGGGAATCAGCTTTTCATCAAAGGATTTCAGGCTCAGCTCCATATTTTTAAAGGCAACTGGTCCGATTTTCTCCTCTAAGTATGCACGGTAAGGCGATTCGTACATTTTTTTCTGATATGCCACCACCAGATTTGTGAACACCGGTCCCTGCTCATCATAATATGACTGCTCGGCATCATAAAAGCTGTCCGTTGTGTCTACATCATGCCGGATGTTGGCAATGGTCATCATGGTAGAAACACGGTCTGTCAGTTCATAATACTTCTTATGTACTTCAAACTGCTCCTCACCGCTTTTTGCAGCGTCAAATTCTGCTATAAGCTGCTGCATTTCTTCGCCGACTTTCTCAAAATCGACTCTTTCATAAGGCATGTCTTTAAATTTCATTTCTGCTCCTATCCGCCTGCTTTGGCAGGCCTTTTGATATACCTTGTAACAATAATTCTTTTCTTATCTTATTACGAAATCAATGAACTTTCAATCCTTATATTTGAAAAAACAGCGGCAGGTACACAAGAAGAAGCGCCCCTAAGCATGTGCTATCAGGGCGCTCCTTTGCTCCTTTGCAAGACTATTTACGCTGTAATGACTTATTATCCTTCAATGGCAATATACTTCTGCGCTTCTATTTTTTCTGTATCCTTTTTCGGAACGGTCAGGCTTAATATTCCATCTTTATACTTTGCATGGATGTCCTCCTGTGTAACGCCCTCGCCAACGTAGAAACTTCTGGAACAATTGCCCGTATAACGCTCTCTGCGGATATACCTGCCGTCCTCGTCTTTCTCCTCCTTACTGGTATTTTGGGAAGCAGTTACGGTCAGATAGCCGTTTTCAAGCTGTGCGCTGATATCCTCTTTCTGAAAACCGGGCAGGTCAATGGACAGCTCATATCCATTTTCCCCTTCCTTAATATCCGTCTTCATAACGCTCTTCGCCTGATTGCCATACAACAGGCTGTGATTTCCGAAAAAATCATCCTCAAAGGACAGGTTCATCATTTCATTTAATAAATCTTTACCAAAGATACTAGGCAGCATCATAATTTATTCCTCCATTCACTTTACCCGCCGCTTATGCGGCTTTGTTATTTGTTATATCTGTACTATAACATGTGTTGTTAGCACTGTCAACAGGTGAGTGCTAAAATTGTATAAATAATTTCTAAAATGCTAATTTAGTTGGCAACAGGTCTTGGTTCGATTCCAAGTGCCGCCACCATCGTAGGATTGTTATTCAATTCTATAGTTTCTGGTCTAGGTGTTTGCGGCGGTATGGTGTAATTGGCAGCATGTAGTTGATAAGTACTACCCTAGACCTCCAACTATCCAGAGGACTTCTATGAAGTTCTCTTTTTTAGTGTGCATTTGGGAATTTGGCGACTCTCGCTTAATAATGCGCGAAAGCTTTCTTTGGGCGTTCCTAGTCCTGTGGCTGCGCTCCACCCCAAGTACAAGAATCTATTACCAGCAAATATTCCACCACTGAAAGGACCATTATTATGCCAAAATTGAAACCATCACCATTAGAAGAACGCTACCGCATTATACGAGCTTGCATCGCTGGAAATCAAGAAAGGTATGCCATCACAGATGAATTTCTAGCAGATCGCCTTTGTATCAGCCTCTCCACATTCAAAAAGAAAAAACCTCATCCCGGAACCTTTGATATCAATGAACTCCACATAATTGCAAAACACTTGAAATTTACACCAATTCAGGCTGCAAGCATAGCTCTGGGGCGTGACATTACATCAAAAGAAGTAAAAGAATTTATTTTACAGTAATATTCTTTTAGAATTTAGGGTGCAGAGCATACTAACATAATGCGCCATTTCATGTGCTAGAATAGCAAAATATTTCTTGAATCCTGCTGCCGAATGTGCTATATTATAAACATAAAAAGGGAAAGCCATAGAAGCGGCTACCCTCAATAAGTGTTTAACTTAACCTTTTACAAGGTCAGCCGTCACTATTGGTAGTAGTGGCGGCTATTTTTGTTTATCCTTGAAAATCTTATAACAAAGACTCACAAGGGCAACAATGAGTATATAAAACTGAATCAGATCAGAATTGTAATCATCATTGGCAACGCCCTCCTTTCTTTCGTCTGGAGGGTTAGCCCCTCCGAAATGGAGGGCAGCCGCCGGGCTCTATGGTTTCCCATGGATGGAGTATAGCACACATTTCTTTTTCAAACAATGCCTATATTAAGTTTTGTTATCCGCATTTATAGTTCGAGTTTAAAACTTCTTTAATGTATTATAGGAAAAACAAAAATCCCGCAAACCTTGCATCAAACGCAATGTCTGCGGAACTTTTATCTTATTATTTCATAAACTCTGCCTTTCGGCAGCATATGTATCAGCGTTTCCACTTCTCCTGTTTATGCCCTGCCTGCTCCAGACGGCTGCGCACACCTTCCAGAAAATCAAGGAAAGCTTCTCGCTCCTCTTCTTGCACAATGTTTGTGATGCCGATGCCGGATGCCGTTTTGCTGCCGGTGTCATAGATATTTAAAATCTCACCATAAGAGCCGTAACCCTTTTTATAAGTCAGACATGCCTGCTTCAGTTTTGGATAGTAGTTCACTCCTACCACAGCGTCCATGTCTACAAAGAACGCATCACTGTGCTGTTTCAGTTCACGGTCTATCTGCACCATTACCACCTTGCCATCACTCTTACGGTAACCAAGGATGTAATAGTAGTAAGTCGTAGTATTGGTGTCAAACACAAATCCACGCTCAAATTTGGAGCTTGTTTCTGTGGCACGGAGTATCTCGTAGCTGTCGCCCTCCTCAACTGCCTCATTAAACATCTCCCGCATACGGGCTTTTTTGCTCTGACATTCCGCTGCATCATAAATCCATTCTTTTGGTTTTCTTGAAAATAATCCCATTCCCTCTGCCTCCTGATTCCTTTATCTACACAACTACCTGATTTCTGCCCCGCCGTTTTCCGAGATAGAGCTTTTCATCTGCGTTGTGAATTACCTTTTCATAATTGCTGTCCGGCATACCGATTGCAATGCCGCTTGTAATCGTAACATGAATTTCTTTTCCCGCTACCTCTACCACCATATCTTCTATCCGCTTTCTTAAATCCTCCATTTGCGGATATATCTGTTCCGATGTGGTGTTGGAAAAATATATAATAAATTCCTCGCCGCCCCAGCGGACAGCCAGATTTTCTTTGCCTGCTGCTTCTTTCAGTCGGGCGGACACCTGTATAAGCACCTCGTCCCCCGCTTCATGTCCATAAGTATCGTTTACTTTTTTAAAAAAGTCAATATCCAGCATGGTGATTACAAACGGGCTTTTTTCCCGTTCCCGAATCTGTTCAATCTGCTGCTCAAAAAAACGCCGGTTATAAAGCCCCGTCAGCACGTCATGATTCATATTATAACGCAGGGTTTCCCATACCTTTTCCAGTTCCTTGGCATAGAAAAATGCCGCCGCCATTACAATTGTCGCTGTTATTCCGATATTCACCAGATAAATAACGGGCTGATAGGGAGCTAACGCTTCCTGCATACTGGGAAAAGATATACCGCTCAGCATAACGACTGCCTCCAGCACAATTGCCAGCGCAATACCTATAATCTGATAAAGGAAACGCTTATTTTTGTAAGAAGGAACCAGATAAAACACGGTTGCAGACATGCCAATAATATATAAGAAAAAACCGTAATCCCGTCCCAGCGCCAATTCGCTCAAAGTGGAAAACGTCAGAATCTCAAAATAAGTCGAAAGCATAGCAGATTCAGAAGTATCTCTTTTGATAAAGAGAAAATAAAAATAAAAACAACTGCTGAAAAAATTAAGGTATGACAATAGTTGAACACCCAGCATACGGAATACTACCATATATGTTAAATGTATCACCATGCAAACTGCCAGAAATATTGTATTTTTATACTTATTCATCCAATTAAGTACTTTGTCAAGTACTCTACTCATCTTTCTCATTTATCATTTTCCAATCTATACCTTTCGGTACGAACAAATCCTCAGGATAAACTTCAAAATTGATAAGTCATATTCACCATAATACCACGCATTTCTTTTGAATTCAACAGTTTCTCAGAATAGTTTTTTCCTGCGGTTCAAATAGAAAAAACCGATTGCCCCTGTTAAATCTGCCAAAAACCAGCCAATGGGAATTGCCACCCAGATACCCTTCACATCAATCTCCGGAATTGCCGACAAGAAATATGCCAGCATCACACGGGTTCCGAGAGAAATCACCGTAAGCACAACGGAAAAGCCGGGGCGGTGAACGGCACGGTACAATCCATAGAACAAGAACAAAAAGCCGATACCAACATAGCAGGATGCCACCATGCGCAGATAACCTGCCCCCGCGGCAATAATATCCGTATCCGCAGCATCAATAAAAATTTCCATCAATGGATTTGCCAAAATGCAGACTATGGCACCCACCAACACACAAAAAACAACCACCGCAAAACTTGCGCTTCGGATTCCTTTCCGTATACGCTCCCCTTTTCCGGCCCCATAATTCTGCGCAATGAAAGTCGAAAAAGCATTTCCAAAATCCTGCACCGGCATATAGGCAAAGGAATCTATTTTTACGGCAGCGGCATAACCCGCCATCACCACACTGCCAAAGCTGTTAATCAATCCCTGCACCATCAGGATGCCAAGATTCATAACCGACTGCTGGATACAGGTGAGAAACGACAGGCTTATCAATTCGCCAAAAATCTTTTTATTCCAGTGGATATGACGCTTCTGTGGACGAATTTCACGAAACTTAACAAGTGTATATATCAGAATTCCTGCTGCCGAAACAAATTGTGACATTACTGTCGCAATTGCTGCACCGCCAACTTTCCATTTAAATACCAGCACAAATACCAAATCCAGCGCAACATTCAACACAACAGAAACACCTAGAAAAAGAAGCGGCGCCAGAGAGTTACCGACTGCGCGAAGCAGGCAGGCAAAATAATTGTACAGAAAAGAGGCAGCTATCCCCATAAAAATAATGAAAAGGTAGGTTTTCATAAAGGGCGCCGTATCATCCGGCACACGCAAAAGCCGGATAATTCCATCAAGCCCGGGAAACAGCAAAACGTTTAAAAGCAACGTGACTGTTCCAATAAAAGAAAAGGAGAGAAAAATTGCAGATTTCAGGCGTTCAAAATCTTTTTTCCCAAAATAAATGGAAAAAGCCACACCGCTTCCCATACACAAACCCGAAAAAACAGATGTCAGAAAAACCATAAGCGTATAGGAAGAGCCTACTGCCGCCAGTGCCTTGGAACCCAAAAACTTTCCCACCACCCATGTATCGGCAATATTATAAAACTGCTGCAAGAGATTTCCTGCCATCAGAGGAAGGGCAAATCCAAGCAGTCTCCGGTTAATATTTCCTTCTGTCAAATCCCTGTTCATTTGACGTCCCCTCTAAAACAGTAAGAACAGCCCTGCAGCTCATTCAATTTGTCATACTGTCCATACATTTTCTGCACTTCATTTTCCAAAATGTAGTAGTGGCGGATATAAGGTATCAGCAGTATCAGTATCACTAACGTCAGCAACATCGGATAAATTTCTGCGGAAAGCACAACCAGCATGAGGGACAGCATTTCCAACAAGGCAAAGACAATCGTTACAATCAGATGTACCAGTCTCTCATGACAAAAAAAGGAAATCTGCGTTAAATGCTCTTTTTTCAATGCTTCTATATCCATATCCTGCAGTTTGCCCTCCTGCTGCAGTTTCTCTATCAGGTTGTCCATATATCTTCTGTAGCTTTTTATCCGTTTTTCCATATCGGTACCCCTTGTACGCTTTGACAGTTTAAGATTCTTTTCCTAATTATAACAACCTTCTTTATTTTTGAAAATCTGAATTTTCCCCCTTGAAAAATCAGCATAGTAATTGTATTATAAAAATTAGATAATATCAGTTTTACGAC
>CAMWLB010000067.1 GCA_947174985.1 uncultured Lachnospiraceae bacterium
TTTTTCTCTGGTAATCAGGGTGAACTTTAAGCCCTGTCAGGTATGCGCATTTTTCCACGTTTCCATTCACATATTCCATGCGGACCACCGCGCCGCCCACCGCACAGATCCTGCCTGCTTCATTGTCAATGATAACAAGAATTTTTGCGTCTGTTCCATCAGCCAGAAAGGATTCATAAGGCTTGGGATTCCTAAGATACTGCACACTAAGTCCGCCGCTGAAGCTGCTGCTTTCAAAAACATCACGGATGCCGTCATTATCCATGCTGTCTGCAAATTTAAGGGTATAGCGGTCATTTTGGAAGTTCATCAAGATTTTCTCCTATCGGCACATTCATTTTTTCATCAATTTCCTCGCCAAGACGCAGATTCATGGCCCAGAACAGCCCCCACATCAAAGGGCTTGTGCGTCCTAACGAGGCAAAGCCCCTGGAGAGTACTGTCTTTGGCGAGGAAAATTCTTTTCTGGCATCGCGGCAGAGCAGGCTGAGCTTTTCGGGTGAGATGCTTTTGGGGTAAAAGGCAAGCTCACCGTAGTTGTACCCCTCCTCCAGCCACCATTTATCATAAATCAAACGGTTATCCGACTTTAATCTTTCATACAGTGCTGTATTCGGAAAAGGCAGCAGATGATTAAAGGCAGCAGTATAAAATTTGTGTTTTTTTGCAAATTCCACGGCTTCGTTTATCGTGCGCTCATCATCATTGTCATAGCCAAATACAAAGGTTGCATAAATGCCGATGCCTGCGTCATGGATGCGCTTTACCAGCTCATCGCGTTCGCCAAGTGCATAATTAAAGGACTTATTCATTTGGTTCAGGTTATCCTTATTCAGGCTTTCAAAGCCGATCAGGATAATTTCGCAGCCACTTTTTTTCATCGCCTTTAGAAGCGCTTCATCCTTTGCCATGGAAAGCGTACCCTGACCTGCCCACTTGATTTTTAACGGTGTGATTTCTTCAAATAACTTAAGGGCATTCTTCCTGTCGGCAACAAGATTGTCATCAACAAGAAACGTATATTTATGCTCGGAATGCTTTAAATCGTCTAAAATCAAATTGTGACTGCGGCTGTAATAGTGACTGCAATAATATTTTGAGATAGCGCAGAACTCACAACTGTGGCAGCATCCCCTGCCTGTTTCCACAAGGGAAACGGGCAGATATTTTTTTCCCCTGAAAATGCTTTTGTCAGGGCGGATGTCATATTCCCCGATTCCGCCGCGGTAAAGCTTCTCCAGTCTGCCATTTTGAAAATCGGACAGCATGCGGCTCCAAACAGTTTCCGCATTTCCAAAAATCACGCTGTCACAGTACTGCATGGTTTCCTCAGGGCAAAGGGTGGCATGATACCCGCCCATAATGACAGGAATCCCACGCTCCTGGAACTTAGCCGCAATTTTATAGCTGCGTCTTGCAGTGTACGTTTCCACAGTGATGCAGACAAGGTCTGTTTTGGTGTGATAATCAATCAGCTCAATGCGGTCGTCAAACAGCTCCGTTTCCACATCCGGCGGAGTCAGCGCCTTTAGCATCGCTATGGTAAGCGGCTCCATTTTCCATGTTCCGATATATTTCTGCCCCGGTTTTTTTCCGATGGCAGGAAGAATAAAAGTAATTTTCATTTTATGAACAGCTCCTTAATTGCTTCATATTTGTGCCATTACAGCACAGGAATGTCGGAATTATCACACATTACTTCGCGGGTAAATTTGTGCCATTTATCGGCATAGCCCTTGTAGCCCAGATTAAGTGGAAGGGAAAGCCAGGGACTGTGACGAAATGGTGCGAGCCGCTTTAGGATATTGGAGGTTTCATACGTGGCACGCCATGCCCGGTCAGTGCCTTCCTCAAGCTGCTCCTTTGTCATGTTTTTCGGTTCAAACACACAGTGCTGCACATCATACATTGCCCAGTTCCGTTCCGTGATGCGTCCTTCCTTTTCCAATTGGAAATAATACGGTGTCTGTGGAAACGGTGTGAGAATGGAATATCTCGGAAGGTCGATTTTCGCCTTGATAATCATTTCCACCGTGCGGTCAAAGACGCTTTCGTCCTCCTCATCACCGCCAAAAGCAAAGCAGCCCTGCACAAGAATCCCATTGTCATGCAGCTTTTTCATTAAAGTTACATAGCTGTCAACCTGGTTGACACCCTTATGGATATATTTCTGTGATTCCTGTGTGATGGATTCAAAGCCAATCAAAAGACCACGGCAGCCGCTCTTGTGAAAAAGTGTGATCAGCGCATCGTCCATTCCCACAGCCGAGGTAACAAGACCAAGCCACATGATTTTTAACGGAATCAGTGCGGTAAAAAGTTCGACGGCGTATTTTTGGTCGGTAATCAGATTGACATCAGGAAAAAGTACATGCTTTGTATCAAGCGCCTCTATCTCGGCAACGACCTCCTTCACGGGGCGTTTGTAAACGGTTTTTCCAAATGCGGCAGGATAAGCGCAAAAGCTGCAGGTGTGGCAGCATCCCCTGATTGCTTCCACGGTCTTTGTTGTGATATAACGTTTTTTGTTCAAGAGCTCTCTTTTAGGGAACGGTTTTCCGGCAATGGTGTAATCGCTGTTCTGACAGTAACGGTTTTTATAGTGGCCATTTACGTAGTCGTGGATAAACTGCGGAAAGGTTTGTTCCGAAAAACCTGTAAACACAACGTCTGCGTGCTGTGCTGCTTCGTTTGGAAGCATCGAAGGGTGGACGCCGCCCAAAAAGACGGTCTTTCCCTTTTTGCGGAAATAGTCTGCGTATGCATAACAGCGTGGCGCAGTTCCGGTGATACAGGTGATCCCGATAAGCTGTGCATCCAGATCAAGAGGAATTTTTCCGGCAGTTTCATCATAAATTTCAACCTGTGCATCCACATCCTCCGGTACAAGTGCAGCAAGTGTAGTGAGTGTAAGCGGTGCATAGTGAAGTGATTTTCCAAAGCTCCCTGAATAACGGTGCATGGCTCCGGCAGGTGCAAGCAAAGCAATTTTTAGCATTTTATAGTAGTCCTTTCAAAATATTTTTCCCAGCCGTCTTTTTTGGATAAATATGCCGGTTTAATATCACCGATGCGCATCCCCTCCGAGGAAAGTCGTTCTATGTACGCTTTCCCTGGACTTCCGGTGACTGGAATAACCTGGGCTTTATCTAACTGCCCCAGCTGGCGGCAGTAGTTGTAATGGTAGCTCATGCACAGTGCAGCATCCACCATTTCGGATGTGACATTTGTGTCAGTTGTGTATAAGCAGTAATGCTTTCTTTCCGGTGCAAGCAGGCAGAAGCTTTGTGCAATGCCCAGCCCTTCGCATACACCTTTGACAAATTCCTCTGTTAGCTTTTCCCCAAACAAATCAGAGCAGATTCCATTCCTTCTCAGAAAGCGGATTCTCGGCGGTGCATCCGGATATACTTTTTGTACTTCCACAATATCACCAATGCAGTATCGGTAAAAGCCGCCCCCTGTGGTGACAATCAGCTCATATTCTCCCTCGCAGAGCAGGTCTGCAGTCACGATTTTACCGTCTGTAAGCCGCCTGAACTCAAAAAAGTGCGAATAAATGCTAAGGCGCGCGCCCGCCTCACCGACCAGCGGAAAAGAAGCGAAGCATTCTGTTGCAAGCAGCCCCTTTGGCTGAATATACACATTTGGAAAATATGCGTGCACGGTATCAATATAGGAAGCTGCGCTGCCGTCAGCCCAACAGCTGATTATTTTCAGGTCAGGAAAAATTTTATCAAATCTGTTTTCTTCTGCAGCTTCAAGAAATACCGTTTTCTTTGTTCCCGACAGTTTCCTGGAAAGGCTGTCCTTATGCTCGCGCATAAAATCACAAAGCAGCGTGAGAAATGTCGGGTTCCACACGGATATTAACGTAAGGCAGCTGCAGGAGAGAAGCTGCAGGGAGGTTTTGGTGTAAAAATCCTGCATATCCGATACAAACTTTACACTTCCGTCAACAGCAAAAAGCCGCCGCATAATGCCTTGCTCAATGAAACCAAAATACTCTGCATCTTCTTCAAATCCCACCGGAATTTTGCAGGGCGTATAACTTTTTTTGGAAGTCACTGGTGTGATTGACCAGTAGCTTTTCCCTGCCCCTACACCGTTTACATTCGTATAAATATCATACAGCCACGGTTTAATGCCGCGCCCGAATTCCTGCTTTAAAGACTTCGTATAAGGGATTAGTTTTTTGCCGCCAGAGGAGCCGCTTGTCAGTTCAAACAGTTTAATTTTTTCCTTTGTCAGCACTGCTTTTTCGCCGTTCTCCATAGCATGAATGTACGGTTCATAATCCTCATAGGTAGTAAGCGGTACTTTCCCTGCAAAATCCTCATAGCTTTTTATGCCTTGAAAATCGTATTTTCTGCCATAAACAGTTTTGGCATTTCTTTTTAACAGCTTTAAAAGATATTGCATCTGTACTTTTTTAATGCTGCATGGCGCTATAAATTTTCTGTATTCGCCGTAGTAGAGAAGGCGGCATATTCCGTTTAATAATTTCAGTTCAAGACTCATTCAAATAACATCTTTCCGACACGTTTTTTCAGCATTGTCTTATCAAGCCTTGCAAGGCATACAAGGTCGTTTCCGTTTATGTATCCGGGATTCATTTGCGTGAAAAAGGCAATGTCCTTATTTTTCATTTCGCGGCTGCCGATATCCGCAACGCCTGTTTTCAGCTTGTCCTTAACGGCATGGTATTCTATGACACCCGTGTGGGCATTGTACTCCTTTCCATATAAGGCTGATGCATAGGCATCCATAATGCGTTTTTCATACGGAGGTGTCGGAATGCGGTAATTGGGATAAAATTCGGTAAAAAACAGTGGGAGCATACAATATGTTTTGTAGCCCTTGCAAATGAGAAACCAATAAAATTCCTCGTATTGTGCGGCAAAATCAAACCAGAATTCTGCCCATGTTTTGAAAAGCTCCATATCACCCCAATGCTTCTTATGGATAATCGTATCGCCGGAAAAAATGCCGTGTATTTCCTTTCCGTCTATATTTAGTTCCATGACCTTCTGGGTAGTAAATCCCACGAGGCCGTCTGCTTCATGATATAGGGTAAGGCAGTAATCCTTTTTTAGAAAATCGTTCCGGAATGTGCTTTCTTTGGTATTATCATAAAACTCAGCCATCAGTCTGTACATTGCGCATAATTCTTCTTCCCCATATTCGGCAGCCGGCTTAATCTGTCCTTTTAACATAAAATTTTGTTAGTCCTTTCCTGTTTTCAGTCCAAACCGCATCCCCTGTTTTTTAAACACCTCTTTGCGAAACAGCGGATTGTAGATCAGGTAGGTGATAAATCGGTAGGGCGTGCGCAGATTGGTATGCGGCTCAAAAGCCCTTTTTATGATAGAGCGAAGGCTGTTGAAGCGTCTTCTGCACTCAAATGACACTTCTGTCAATTTTTCTGCCGTCATATTCTGGGGCACGATGCTTGCATAATTAAAGCGGTAATCCTCGTGAAGCCACCATTTCCCATTATAGAGCAGCCGTCCTTCCTGTTTCATCTTCTCATAAAGAGGCGTATTTGGATACGGCATCAAAATGTTAAATGCCGCAAAGGTAAACTTGTTTTTGATCGCAAAATCGCAGGTTGCCCGGATGGATTCCACGGTATCGCCGTCATGTCCTACGGTAAATGCTGCCCATGTCTGAAGCCCCCATTTGCGAAGCTGCCTGATTTCCTCCTGATACATTTCACCGGAGCCTTTTTTGTTGGTGTACTTGTTCATCTGGGCGATGCATTCGGGTGAAATGGATTCAAATCCAATTACAAGTCCGAGACAGCCGCTTTTCACCATAAGCTCCATCAGCTCTTTGTCGTTAAGCATATCCATGCTTCCCTGGCTTACCCAGTGAATTTTCAGCGGAATCAGGGCGCGGAAAAGTTCTTTTGCCTTCTCGTGATTGCACACAATATTATCATCCACAAAAAATAAAAGTTTTCTTTTCTGCTCTTTGATTTCCCTGATAACATCCTCCACAGGGCGGCAGTAGTGGTGCGCCCCAAAATAGACAGAGGAGGCACAAAAACTGCAACGGTGGCTGCACCCTCTTGAAAATTGCAGCAGTGTGATAGGCAGATAGCCTTTTCCTTCAAAAATATCGCGCCGTGTTATTACGTTTATCTGCGGGCACTCGGGCTGCATAGCATCATAACGTTTTTTCAGCCTGCCATGCTTAAAGTCACAAAGCATCGTTTCCCAAACAGGCTCGGCATCGCCTACGATAACGCAGTCGCAATGTTCGGCAACTTCTTCGGGAATCAGCATCGCGTGCATACCGCCCATAACAGTCTGAACGCCCCGTTTGCGAAATTCCTCACGGATTTCATAAGCGCGTCTTGCGGTAAATGTTTCCACCGTGATTGCAACAAGGTCTGTCGGTTCATCGTAGGGAATCTGCTCCATGCGGTCATCATACATCACAACATCAATGTCAGGCGGGGTGAGCGCGGCAAGAATGCCAAGCTGAAGCGGCTCCATTCTGCCCTCGTCCACGTAAAGGCTGTGTTCGCGCCTGCCGATATTTGGCTTAATCAGCGTCAGTTTCATTTAGAATCCCTCCTAGCAGTTGTCCCTGTTTTTTTAAAATCTCTTTGTGTGAAATCAGATTTGCCGTCACGAACACAAAAAAATTAATTGGAATAAAATTGATTGGACTGGCAAACAAACGCTTTAAAATGCACCCTGCCGAATAGAAGCTTGTACGCATTTTCAGACAGCCGTCGCGCAGCTGTTCTGGCGACATATTTTTTGGCATAAATGCAGTTTCGCCATAGCGGTATGAATCCGAAAGCCACCACTTTTTATAAAGCAGCCTGCCTTCTTTTTCCATGCGCTCATAAACTCTGGTGCCGGGCATCGGTATCAGTGGATTAAAATTGGTGACGGCAATGCTATTTTTTACTGCAAATTGAAGTGTCCGGTCAAAGACGTCCGCATTGTCACTGTCGCAGCCAAGTACAAAGGTCGCATAGACCATCAGGCGGTGACGGCGGAGGCGTTTCAGGATTTCCTCGTAATCCAATGCGGTATTGGCTTTTTTATTCATTTCTTCAAGACTTTTTGCATTCAGGCTTTCAAAGCCGATCAAGACAAGAAAGCAGCCGGCTTTTTTCATTTCTGTTAAAAGCGCATCGTCGCAGGCGGCATCAATGCTAATCTGACAAGCCCATCGTTTTTTAAGCGGTGCGATTTTTTTGAAAAGAGACATTGCAGAGGATTTGTCATAAAACAGATTGTCATCAACGAAAAAAATGATTTTTTCTTTGGCGGCTTTTAACTCCTCGAAAACAATGTCCTCATTTTTTCGCCGGACACAGTGGTACATGGTTTTTATGGAACAAAAGTCACAGTTAAATTTGCAGCCGCGCGAGAGCTGGTAAACACCGATTCCGTGATAGCTGTGCTTGTATACTTGGGGCGTATCTGGAATTTTTTCAAGCGGCAGTTTTTCATCGGAAATATATTTTTCCTTCGGTCTGCCTGTTTTGCAATCGGATAAAAATTCGCACCACGTATCTTCGGCATCACCGATAAGCACTGTGTCAGCATATTGAAGTATTTCCTCCGGCATGACACAGGCGTGGAATCCGCCCATCACGATAATGTTTTTTGGGGTTCGGTATTTTTTTGTAAGGATATAAGCTCTTTTGGCGGTGTAGGTTTCCACGGAAAAGGCAATGATATCCGCATCAATTTTTTTCGGTAGTTTTTCCACACGCTCATCAAGAAAAGAGATTTCATGCTCTGGGGGCGTGAGGTTTTTGATAATGCCAAACAGAAGCGGTTTCATGGCATCCGAGCTGATATTTTAAAACATATTTAAACGTATGAATGTAATTTTCACTTTGATATAGTATCCTCTGTTGATTTTTGTGTCAATTCCTTTTGTCAATTCCTAAAAATTTGAAACCGATATTTGCACCCAGTAATATGAAAATATAGGGTTTTTTGCGCCATGGTGAGGAGAATGTGCGCCGAAGCACCCGTTTCCACGTATAGGATTCCTTCCATACCTGCCGGTAGATTTCATTCAGCCTTTCGGGGGTCATATTTGTTGGGCGGAATACGGCATTGTTCTGGTTGTAGCGGCTCCAGTCTTTTGTAAGGAGTCTGCCGGCCCGTTCATATTCCTCGTACTGCTTTGTGCCGGGATATGGCGTGAGGACTGCAAAGCGGCACATATCAAGGCCAAGCTTGTCCACGCGCTCCGGCAATGCCAGAAGCTCCTCCTCCGTATCATGATCAAAGCCTAAGACAAAGCAGCCGTTTACCGATATGTTATGGCTATGGATGTTCTTGATGATTTCTTCATATTTATCCGGGGTGCGGAACCGTTTTGCGGCGCCGGTAAGGGACTGCGAGTTCAGCGATTCCAGTCCGATCAGGACGCCGCGGCAGCCGCTTTCATAGGCAGCCTGCATCAGTTCATGGTCATAGCCGAAATCGGCAGTGGCATTGGATGCCCAAAGGATTTTGAGCGGCTTTAATGCCTGCATCAATTCCAGGGCGTATTCCCGTTTGCCGAAGAAATTCGGGTCATAGAAAATGACTTGTTTGGATTTTAAGGCTTTTATTTCTTCCACAACGCTTTCCACAGGGCGCGGATTGCTTTTCCACATGGTGCGCATGGAACAGTATTTACAGCAGTTGTTACAGCCGCGGTCAGCAACGACTGCGGGAATTGCCAGTTTTTTGCGTTTGGTGATTTTATCCCTTGCGGGTATCGTGAAGTCTGTGGCGCAGATGTCATAATTCTTATAAAATTTTTGAGGCGTGCCCTTTACAAAATCTTTTATAAAAGAAGGAATGGAAATTTCCGCAGGCCCGATAATGACAGTGTCACAGTGGGCGGCAGCCTCGTCAGGAAGCGCGGTTGCATGATAGCCGCCGCAGACGGTGTAGGCGCCTCTCTTTTTAAATTCAGCACAATGCCTGTATGCCGTGGCGCTTGACGAGGTTTCAAAGGAGAGCATCACGAGGTCATACTTTTCTTTGTCGTAGTTTACTTTTTGGGAATTTTCGTCTATCACATCAATCTTTGAAAATACGCCTTGTGGAATCAGAGAGTATATGGCTGCAAGTGTCAGGGAGGGATATGAGAGAAGGCTTGAAAATCTGCCTCTGTATGCACGTTCTTTTTCGTTCCATACATGAATCATAAGTAGCTTCATTGTTGTTCTCCTTTGTTGGTGGGGGCTTACAGATTATGCAGTATAATTTCTTAATCTTGATTCATATTTTAGCATGGGGCAAAGGTAAAGACAATAATAATCCAAAACTAAGAGCGCCTAAAAAGAAAATTTTCTGACAGATTATTGAAACAGCATTGGTCTCATCTCTGCAATTTTATGGTTGCCATTGCCGTTTCTTTCACTTATACTATAAAAGAATTTTTGCTAAAAGAATAATCAAACTATTTGAAAGGTATGGGAGGAATCAAGGTGGCAGCACACGAATTTGCAGCAGTTGTTTTTGACATGGATGGGATTATATTTGACTCTGAAAGGCGTGTTATCGAGTGTTGGAAAGAGGTTGCGGAGAAATATCACATTCCCGATATAGAACAGGCATGTATTGAGTGCACCGGCATTAATGCAAAGCTTACCAAGACGAAAATGCTTGAGCGCTATGGACAGGACTTCCCCTATGACACATATAGAAAGGAGGCGTCGGCACTCTTTCAGAGCCGTTACAGCGATGGCAGACTTCCGGTGAAACCCGGTGTGACAGAGCTTTTGCAGGCGCTTAAGGAGCGGGGAGTCAAGATTGGGCTTGCCTCATCTACAAGGGAGTATATGGTGCGAAAGGAACTGACCGAGGCGGGACTGATCGGGTATTTTGACGAGCTGGTCTGTGGCGATATGGTGGAAAACAGTAAGCCTGCACCGGATATTTTCCTAAAGGCCTGTGAAAGGCTGAAGGTAGAGCCAAAAGAGGCTTATGGTATCGAGGATTCCCATAACGGCATCCGGGCATCCGTAGCGGCGGGACTCCATACAATCATGGTGCCGGACGTGCCGGAGGCAACAGAGGAAATGTACGAAATTACGGAAGCTGTGCTGCCTTCCCTGATAGAAGTAAAGGCATACTTGTGCGGAGAGTGACAAACAGCCATCACCTACGTCCGACTGTCTCGATTCACTCCTGTTTACAAATCAGGCTGAACTGCAACCTAATAGATTTGTGGGAAATTTGCGGTTCTGCACTTGAAAGCTTCTACGGGATATGTTATATTGTAAATACAAAAAGGGAAAGCCATAGAAGCGGCTCTACCCTCAATAATCACTAAACCAATGCTTTATAGCATCGGCCGTCACTAGTGTGAATAGTGGCGGCTATTTCTTTCCCTTAAAGACTGCATAACACAAACTTACAAGGGCAACAATGAATATTCCAGTCTGCACAAAGTCAGAATATGTAATCATCATTGGCATCTCCCTCCTTTCCTTCGTCCGGAGGGTCGCCCCTCCGAAAGTCAGAGGGTAAAGCCGCCTTCAGCTCTATGGTTTCCCATGCGATAAATAATACCATATTTCGTGTTTTTCTGCAACAATATATCAATTTTCAAATTTGATTGATAATACAAATATATTAGACATATTAGGCAAAACAAATTATAATATATGATTAGAAGACGAAAGCATATATAAATGTATGCAAAAGAAACGTGAAACACCAATCACAAGAAAGGATGGGAAAGAATATGGAAAAAGCAAAAGTCTATTTCACAAAAGAGATTACACCGGAAGCGGTCATTAAAATGTACAGGGCGCTTGGGAAACAACTGCCCGGGAAGGTAGCGGTAAAGGTGCATTCCGGTGAGAAAGGGAATCAAAACTATTTGAGACCGGAATTTATGCGCCCCATGGTGGAAGAGGTAAACGGAACGGTTGTTGAGTGCAATACTGCTTATGATGGAGAAAGGAACTCTACCAAGAAGCATAAGCAGCTAATAGCAGAGCACGGATGGACGAAATATTTTCAAGTGGATCTGATGGATGCCGAAGGACCGGATATCGTACTGCCGATTTCCAACGGAAAAGTATTGAAAGAGAATTATGTAGGGAAAAATATTGCAGACTATGATTCCATGCTGGTATTGTCACATTTTAAGGGACATCCGGCAGGAGGCTACGGCGGAGCCTTAAAGCAGCTTTCCATTGGCTGTGCTTCCAGTGAAGGAAAGTCTCTGATACATTCCGGAGGATTTACAAATGACCAGACCATCGTATGGGATCATATGGCAGAGCAGGACGTATTTTGCGAGTCCATGGCGGATGCAGCCGGCAGCATTATGGAATACTTTAAGGGAAATATTGCTTTTGTAAATATGATGTGTAATCTGTCCGTGGATTGTGACTGCTGCGCAGTAGCGGAAGACCCATGCATGAAAGATATCGGAATCCTGTCTTCACTGGATCCGGTGGCATTGGACCAGGCTTGTATGGATTTGATCTATCAGTCAAAAGACCCCGGGCGTGACCATTTCCTTCAAAGGGTGGAATCATTGCATGGCACTCATACCATTGATGCGGCAGCGGAATTGGGGTATGGTACGAAAGAATACGAATTCATTTGTCTGGATGAGGAAAATGCTTAAAAAAAGTATGATGTAGGCTGAGCGGACGCAGCAGAGAGATGAGAGCGGATTCCATGCGGTGTTTTTGATGGCAGGTTTCCTAAACAGCCTGGGGAGGTTATGGCAGCCGTCCGGGTCGTCATGCAGCGCCCTCCATGGCGCGGCATGACTAAAATTGCCGTCCATGGCAATTTTCCCCTGGG
>CAMWLB010000068.1 GCA_947174985.1 uncultured Lachnospiraceae bacterium
GATTATTATATATACTATAAAACAAATTAATATTAAAATTTTTATAGATGTGCTGAATTCATATGTTCCCATTATCATTTGTGCCCCCTGTGTCTTTTTATCCAATCTTGGAAGCTGATAATTCCGGCTCCGCGCTTTCTGATTCTGCTGTCCTTAGTATCGCCCTTTTGCCTCTTTCATCAGCTTTCCGGTAGAACTCGACAAGCTGCAGCTCCTCCGGTGTCAGTTCTCCAGCTTCTTTTCCGGCAAGCAAATATTCCATGCTAATCCCTAAAAAATTGGATAATTCATATAGTATTGAAGCGTTTGGAATTTGTCCATTTTTATAGTTTCCTATAGCATTTTTGTTTAAATTAAGCGCTTTTGTAATTTCTGAATTGCTTATTTTGTTGGTTTTCATGCAATTTTCAAGTCTTAAGCCGAATTCTCGTTTGTCTATCATTTTCCCTCCATGTATCCAATATTTATTGGATATTTTTGTTGACATCCAATTTAAGTTGGATTAAAATAAGAATTGTAATACAAAAAGCATTGAATCAATGCATGTAATATCTAATTGTAACACAAAAGCGCGCTTAATGGAAGAAAATCCGCAAGGCAGCCCCCGTGAGGGACCTGCGGAGGAAAGAGAGGAAAAGAGATGTTTTTGATGTATGAACCTGAAAAGGGAGAAATGAAGCTGAACCTGGAAATTGATACTGCAGCGATGCGCATCGTCCCGTCTGAAAAAGGCACTTTCTATATGGTATGCCTTTTCTGTGATAATGATGATGTGGGGGATTATTTTGAAATCTGTCTGCCCTGCGCCAGCATAAGGAAAACAAGGCTTTTGTATGACGGTATCTGCCTGATTATTAACAAAAATGTTACGTATGGCAGTCTTGCGGAGCTGGAAGCTGCGGCACTCTCCGTGCTGGAGGGGGTGTCGCCATGAAAGTAAAGGATTATGAAGGCAGGGAACATGATGTTTTTTCTGTCTCTGTGGAGGCTGACCGTGACGGACGGGGAGAAGTCTATTTTTACGTGATGGGTAAAACCCGCGGCGATTGCGGCAGCGTGAAAACATGCTGCATTGATGTATTCCGCGGCCTGCAGGAGCTTGATGCTGCCCTGGACCTCCAGCAGGAGATCCGCTCAGGCCGCAGGAAAGAACAGGAAGCCGCCCTTGAAAAAGCCCGGGAGCTGCAGCCATGAGGAAGAAAAGCGCCTCCACAAAATCCGTCCGGTTCACGGAAACCCAGCTTTCTTACATAGAGGGCCTTAAGGGAAAGACCTTCACGGAGAAGCTCTCCTCCCTGGTGGACGATGCCATAAACGGCGACGAGAAGCGGCGTGAGGAGCTTGCCTATTATGAAGACATGCTGGAGAGGCGCAGGAAGGAGCTGCAGGCATACAGCAGCCTGGCATACACCCTCTCCGGCGTAAGAAATGACGTGCTGCGGCTGGAGCACCTGGCGCACGGCCTGCTGGAACACATGGAAAAGGCTTCCCGTATCCTGCCGGAAGCGGGGCAGGAACGCCCCCCGTGACAGACTGCCGGCTGCGGCGGCCGCGCGGGCGCACCATATGGCGCTTTCCTGTCCGTAAAAGGGAAAAGAAGGCGCTGGCCCGTGATGATGGGATGAGGCGCGAAGCGCGCTGGATTCCGTACACCGCCGCCGTGGTGTGGAAAGGGTGTATAACCTGCATCTTTCGTCCTGCTGTGGGCAGGATGTGTGCAGGCTGTGTATGGGCTGTGGATAACAGCTTTACCGTTATCCATGGGCCATGCACGGGCTGTGCACATGCTGTCCATGGCAGGCAGCAGGTTATGCATGCTTTCCACGCCTCCCCGTCTTTTCCCGGTACCCGGTGTGCTTTAAGCCCCGTCCCGTCGGTGCGGGCCTGGCGCCTGCTTTCCCTAGGGCGGGCGGGTACTGTGGCAGGTGGTGCGCCCGCGCGAGCCGCCGCAGCCGGCACAGGAAAGAAACGTGGAAGGGACATCCGCAGCACGTGCGGCATGCGGGAAGAAAGAAAAGGCGCGGGACATGGCACGGAACCGGCACTCCTGCCGGGGACGGCCTGCCCGGGCGCCGGAAAGGATGCAGCTTATGAAAGGTTCTTTGGTGCTGGGGCTCGTGGTGTACGCCGCCGCGGTCCTGGCCGGGATTGTGATGTTCTGCAGGGTGTGGAAGCGGCATGGAAAAAAGACCGCCCTGCTGTACGGCCTGGTGCTCCTGTTGGTGTACCTGGCATGCAGCCCTGCAGCAATAAAAAACTTCGTCCTCCGCGCGCTGCTTCGGCTGTTGTGACAGCGGGCGCGGAAACACCTGATTTTAATGCCTGGCTCCTGGAACGGACCGGCATGACAAGCGCGGAAATGTGCGCCATGCTGCTGCGGTGTGGCAGCACGCCCCGGGCTGCTGAACAGGTGATGGACGACACATATAAACACTACCGGCTGTATGCGGACGGCCTGGGGCTGGATTTCCTGCCCTGGCTGGAACACCGGACGGGCATGAAACAGGAAGCCCTTGCGGAACTGGCGCTTGCAGCCGGCACGGCGGCGGAATACGCTGCCATGATGGACTGGTACCGGAACCGGTACGTGATGGAAACCGAAAACCCTTTTTTTGCGGGGGGAAGAGCCCCCGGGAATGGAGAAGAACAATGGGACTTGAACTGAACAACACTATGCGGATACTTGTGACTTATGCAAAAACCTATGACATGCCGGCGGAGCCCGGCCGTGACGCCATGCGCGGCTGCACGGTGCACTATTTTTTCCTCGGGCAGGACGGCAGCGAATTCCAGCCCTTCCATGAGTGGGACACTGCGCTTGCCGTGGGCTACCAGCGTGGCAAGGTCTCCCTGGACTACCCTTTCAGGGCGAAGATACCCGTTGCGCCCGGCATATATGACGGCGAATTTGCCATGACGGTGGGCGGCGACGGAAAGCCTGTTGCGCGCCTTGTTGACCTGAAATTCGTGGAGCCCTTCCGGTTCCTGATGCCGGGGGAAGGCACGGCGGAAATACAGCCGGCTCCTGAAGCAGGCATGGCAGCGGAAGCGGCACATGCAGCAGAAACCGCCCCTGAAACGGCAGCCGCCAAAACATCCAAGGGGGGCAGATAATGCTTTCCGGCGGTGATTATATAACCCCGTCCTCTCCTCCCTACACTGTTTCCGGAGGGGACGCGGAAACCCTGCACCAGGCAGGGGAAGAAACGGAAACCGTGGGCGGGAACGTCTCCCCCGCCCCTGGTGATGTCGGTGCAGATATTTCTGGCAACGATATCATGCCGGATATTCTGTCCATGTTCTCCGGCATGGAAAACAACAGCGGGGAAGCTGCCCTTTACGCCGGCACGGAAACCGTTTCCGGAAACGGGACGGACACCATCCAGGTTGTGGCAGCCATTCAGGAAGGCTTTATAGCCGTCTGCATGCTGCTGGGTCTTATCGCTGGCATTCTGTTGATGCAGGGCTTTTTTATCTGGAAAGTGAGGGATTGACGTGGTTTATGATTATGTGCGCATTGCATCTACCATGCTGGCGGTTGGCGCCTGCCTGGAGTGCATTGTCATAATGACCGGTTACGTTGTAAGAAGCGTATTCCGGATGATAACGAAAGGAGGTGGATAATATGCCCTTATGTTTAGCTGTATTTTTAACTGGTGCGGCCGGCGTGACTGCGCCGGTATTTGACATTTCTGAGCTGATGACTACATCGGTAACCAATGTTCAGACCCAGCTTTTCACAGTGCTCAACATTGTGATTCCCTCGGTTGTCTCTGTGATCGCTGCAGTGGTCGTCGCAAAGTTCGGCATTAAGTGGCTGAAAAGGATTACGGCATAACGCCGCAGTTGGAGGAAGCCGGGGCCTGGTGGTTTCTGCCCCGGCTTTTTTCCTGCCATGGAAAGGTGGTTACTATGAAAAATATTGATAATGTTTTATTTGTCCGTCCAATTAGTTTTGAAGAAGATTATTACCCCTTGAAGCTTATGCTGCTCGATGAAGAAGAGGGATGCAGGGAATGCAGCGCCCGCTCCGGATGTGATCCGGATCGTCACGGGCTCTGCCGGGACTGCAGCACTCGCAAAAATATATTTGAACTGAAAACCATGATTTCACAACTGGAGGAAATGGGACTATGAAAAGGAAATTTTTAACCCGTGCAGGTGCAACCCTGCTTTCCGTGCTGTTTGCATTTTCCTGCGTGCTCTCCCGGCCTGCGGCATTAAATGCCAGAGCTGCATCGCTTGCGCTGGATGGGGCTGCACTGGATGAAATGTCCATGGTTTTGTGGAACCTGCTTATGAATGCCATGGTTGCCTGTGGTGTTTCCTCTGCCGTTCCTGATGGCGATGCCGCATCAGGAACTATTAAGACATTTGGCGATTATGATTTCGAAGCTGCCCTTTATGAAGCGCTGGTTGATTATTACCATGTTGTTTCTGTTTCTGATGACAGCATGGTTTTTACATTGCAGAACGGCAGAACGGTGACATTCGGGGAACTGCTGGAGCTAACCGGCTGGGATACGGTCGGGACTGGTGCCCGACGTATCCCCAGCGAAGAAACATGGCAACGTTTCCGCGTTGTTCAGGGCGGCGGCTCTGGCAGCCAGCCCCCTTCGCCTGATGATGAATCAATGTTTAAGGCGCTTGTCGGGGTTTCTGTTTCTTCTGCTGCTTTTTTCGGCATTGCAAATTTTGTGAAAGCCTTGCAGTCCGGTGAAGTCGAAGGGCTTGACCCTGCAGATTACTTTCCGGATGGCTTTGACGGTACATTGGATCAGGACGCGGAAGGAAATTATATTATAAATGCAGCCCGTTTAACCGGTACCGGTTACCAGACTTATAATGGGCAGCCTGTAAGTTATAAAATCATTTCCGACTTGCAAGGTTGTAGCAACTCGTATCCCGTTGTTGCATACTTTTCTATGAATTCTGTACGTACTGACTGCCCGGAGGTAGGCTCTATTTATTTTATGGGTCGCAGAACGACAAATGAAATTATTTATTTTAATATCCCTGCTTCGGTTACCTCGTACTATCTGACCGGAACTCGTACATTGAATCAAAACAGTATTTCATACTATGCAGACCCAAACAGTTACAGTCTTAACATTCCCGTTTTTTCCAGTAGAGCAGCGGCAGAACTTTTTTTGAAAACTGGCGAATTTACAGACTGTGAAAACGCGCTTGATTATGATTATGCTGCACTTTCTGATGCGCTGCCTGACAATTTCGCCCCCCTCACCGGCACGGAGCTTGACCCGTCTGTCTTTAATGCGCTTTTCCCTGCCCTGCTTTCTGCTATACAGTCAGCTTTTCCGCAGCCGCAGCCAAACCCCGATCCGGATGCAGAGCCGGAACCGGTCCCGCTGCCCGACCCTGTGGCAGGTACGGCGGCATTTAACAAGGTTGTGGCAGATACGGCCGCAGACGTGGCAGCAGGAGCAGCGCCCAATCCTGATCCGGAACCCAATCCCAATCCGGATATTGAAATCGGCAGCTATAAAACAGACCTGACCATGATTTTCCCCTTCTGCCTGCCCTTTGACCTCATCCGGCTCTTGAACGCGCTGGACGCGGAGCCGGTCACGCCGGTTTTTGAAATCCCCTTCGTGGTGCCGGCGCTTGACATTGATATAACGGTAAGGCTTGACATGTCCTTCTTAGAACCTGCAATGGAAGTTTTCCGTATGTGTGAGGTTGTCAGCTTTATCCTGGGGTTAATCCTTGTTACACATAAAGTAATTAAATGGTAACCAACCAAAAGAAAGGCGGTGTTTTTTATGCTTGGATGGATGAAGGAGATACTGGACAAATTTCTGTCCGGCCTGCTTTCCCTGCTCCCCCTGTCCCCGTTCACGGAAATCATAAGTTCTCTGGGCTCTATGCCCTTTCTGGGGTACCTGAACTGGTTTATTCCTATCGGGACATTACTTAAAATCGGCAGCGCGTGGCTTGCGGCCATTGGACTGTATTACCTTTACAGCGTCATTGCGCGCTGGGTGAAGCTTATCAGCTAGGGGGTGATGGGATGATAGAACTTTACAGCGGAACCCCGGGCAGCGGCAAGAGCCTGCACGCTGCGCGGGAAATCAGGGAAAGGCTGCGCAGCCGGAAGCGTCATGTTGTCCTGGGCAACTTTTCCATTGACCGGAAAGCCTGCGGGAAAGGGAAAGGCATCTATCTTTACATTTCCAACCATCGGCTTACGCCCGGGCGCCTCCTTTCCTTCGCCCGCCGGTATTCCCAGCACCTGGGGCGGCGCCTGAAGGAGGGGGAGCTGCTCCTTGTTATTGATGAGGCACAGCTCCTCTTCAACGCCAGGGAGTGGCAAAACCTGGCGCGGGCCGGCTGGCTCTCTTTCTTTTCCCAGCACCGGCATTACGGCTATGACATCATACTCGTGACGCAGTTTGACCGTATGCTTGACCGCCAGGTCCGGGGTCTGATTGAATATGACACCGTGCACCGCAAGGTAAGCCGTGCCGGCAACATAGGCGCCGTGCTGGGCTTTTTAACCGGAGGAACCCTGTTTGTGTGCGTGAAACAGTGGTACCCCATACATGAAAAGGTGGATTCCCAGTTTTTCTTTGGTGGGAAAAGCCTTTACGCGGTCTATGATTCCTACAACCATCTGGAGGTGCCCGGGGAAAAGCAGCCTTCCGCCGGGCAGAAACGCTCCCCCGCTTCCGGAAAAAGGCGGCTGCTCCCCCGCCTCCCTGCCGCTTCCCCCGTTCCAGTGCCGGATCCGGAAGCTTCCCCGCCTCCGGAGGAAAGCGCCTAGTCTCCCCATCAGCGGCGGTATCCAAAATTTTTGTGTTACATTTTTTCTTCAGCAAAGAGCTGCAGCTTCTTTTTTGTAACACAAAAAATCAGGATTTAAGCCGGCGGAAAAACGTACAGGGCGGCATACAGGGACAGGGCGCGCGGCGGGTCTCGGGGTCCTGCGCGCGCCCTGTCCCTGTATGCCCTGCCATGTACGGAAAACCGTCATCGGAAAAAGCTGTTTTTTAGTCCCCGCAATGTATCCACGTCCTGTAATACGTGGTCTCAGAATACATTGTGTTACACAAAAAAATCCAGTCCCACACTGACAAAAGTGCCAAAAAAAAATCGTCGCCAGAATGAATTTTCGCGACGATTTCAAAAAGGCGATTTTGTAACACAAAAAAGGAGTTTTTCTATGCTTGATAAACGATATTTTAATAATTGCCGCATTATGGATGAGCTCGACCTGGAAGCCCGTAAAAAGTGGTTTTCTTTTTCACAAAGTAAGTTTCTGCACAATATAGATACTTTCTACTACAGCGTGAAGTTCCGGAACGACTTCCGGCAGCACACCCGTGATGAGCACGTCCTGCGGCTCAGGCGGTACTTCCGTTTTAAATATGACGGCCTGGGGGATTATGACGAGGACGGTGAAGTGTACCTGAAGGAGATTGACCGCCGGCTTGTGCTGCGTCCCGTCACCTTTTCCCGCTTTTATAACGTGTGCCTGAGCTACCCGGAATACTTTGACATATTCCTTGCCCCTGTGGTTCCTAAGTCCATGGGCGGCGGTGAGTCTGTTACCAGTGAATGCATCGTGCAGATCAGGAGCTACATGCTCTGGATTCTGGGCATCCATGCGACTTTTGAAAACTCTTACCGGATCGTAAAGGCGCTTGCTGCCTATTTCGGTCTTGAAATTGATTTTGTGCAGGAAAACCGCGTTGATTACTGCTGGCATTCCAATTACCTGAAGAATCCTGAAAATTTTTTTACGCCGGAAAACTTTTACAAAATGCGTGTTGACCGCTTCAAAAACGCAACCTATGTCACCAATAAGATAGGCTCCGAGGATTATGAAATCGACTACGTGGCGCTTGGAAAACGTTCCGACAAGGTATTTGTCCGGATATACCAGAAAACGCGGGAAGTGATAGAGCAGAACTACAAGCCCTGGTTTTTCCAGATATGGCGGATGCACGGGCTGATCAGCGAGTATGATTTATACGTGTACGAAAGGTGCTTTCAGAAAAAAAGCTGGTTTTACCGGTTTTATGCCCGCCTGGAGTTCTATGCGGAGCACGGCTCCCACCCTTCTTATGTGCGGCTCTGCCGCGACATTCTGAGGGAAAAGGTGCAGCCCGGGGAGGATACAGTCATAAAACTGGCAAAGGAGCTGACGCCGGAATTGAACCTTGTTGTCAACGTGGAATACCAGACCATGCGCCGGCACTCTAAAAGTTACGATCTTGTGCCTTTTAGGGACAACCGCCACACGGGGGAATGCCGGCGGATTTATGACTACCTGGATAATAGAAAGCTTATCATGGACTACCTGACGGACAGGGTTTTCCGCCTGGTGGAAAAGAATGGAGACAGCAACAAGGCGCGCCGTCCCCTGTGCGGGTTCTGGAAGGCGCTGAGGGAAACACGCTGCATTGACGTGAAGCTCACGCCGGAGGAGGTCAGGCTTGTCCGTTCCTACAACAGGAGGCTTTCCGTTGAGAGCATGCGCAAGCGTGTCATTAATTCCGCGGTCACCTTGGGCTTTTATCTGCGCGGCATTAACGAGGACAGCCCCATGCAGGACTGCTTTGAAGCACTGCTGAAAATGAATGACAATGATATAGCCGAGGCGCGCCGGTATAAAAATAAAAAACTCCGGCAGCTCAACAGGGAGGAGCTTGCCGGGGTATTTGAGGATGCTGCTACGCATACATTTGAAATCGTCCGCACCGATACGGGCGATATCTACGATAATAATGCATTAAATACGTGGTTTTGTCAAGAGGAGGAATTTGATGATGACGGTACAGGCGGCATATGACCTTTTCCTTGAGGACCGGCGCTCTTACTGTTCCCCCAGGACATTGGAAACCTACCATTGCGGCATCCTGCTTTTCTTCCGGTGGCTTGAGGGGCGTTTTGGCCTGCCCGTTTCCTGCCTGCCCTTATGCCAGGAGGAAAATATTTACCGCGGCTACATACTGCATCTCAGGAAAAGCGGCACCCGCCCCGTTACCATCCGGAGCTACTGACGCAGCATAGCCGCCTTCCTGCGCTGGTGCTATGAAAACGATTTATGCGGGGACTACCTGAAGGGCGTGAAGCTGCCGAAAAGCGATGCCCGCCCGAAACTGCCGCTTTACCGGGACGAGATGGAAAGAATTGACTCCCTTTTTGACATGGACACCATCCAAGGGATCAGGAACTACTGCATTGTGCACTTCATGGCAGACTGCGGGCTCAGGACACAGGAAGTCGTGCACCTGCATTACGGCGATTTGATCTCGGAAAGGAACCTGCTGCAGGTGCTTGACAGCAAGGGAAACAAAAACCGCCTTGTGCTGGTGCCGGGTTTTCTCCTTAAAGCCGTTTCCCGTTACTGCTCCATGGCCGGGATACACGACGGCTTCCTGCTCCGAAGCCTGAAGGAAAACGCCCCCATAACCGGAAACACGGTCCGGCAGCTCTTCGGCAGCCTGAAAAAACAGAGCGGCATAGACAGGCTGCATGCCCATCTGCTCCGGCACACCTTCGCGACGTCCTACCTGATGGGTGGCGGTAACATGGAGTTTCTGCGTGTGTTTATGGGGCATACGGACTATGCCGTCACGCAGGTTTACAGCCGGATGGCTGCGGAATATAAAATGCTTGGTGCAGACATTTACCGGCTTGACGATATTTTCTTTACCCGCGGTTATTAGTAATACTAATAAAAAAAAGCACCAACCCCCGAGATTACCTCGAAAATCGGTACTTCCGTGCGCCGCCAGGGGCTCGAACCCTGGACACCCTGATTAAGAGTCAGGTGCTCTACCAACTGAGCTAGCGGCGCTTATATGTGAACTGTTTCACAACGCAAGTGTTATTATATTATATTGATTTGCTATTGGCAAGTACTTTTTTAAGATTTTTGTAAATTTATTAATTTTTTCTGCTGTTTTCCCCTTTATTCGGGAATAATTGGTTATTTTTACAGCTTTTGCAGTAGCCGTACAGCTCGAGTTTATGCCCTGTGACCAAAAATTCGTCTGATTCTGCGGCAAGATGCAGGTGTTCAAAGGGACATGCCTGCAGGGGCATCTTCTTATGGCAGCCCAGACAGACCGCATAATGGGTATGCCCGTTTCGCTTCCACTCGTACATCACAGTGTCTTCACCCATAAAGGTACTTTTTTCCACATAGCCTTTCTCTTCAAACGCCGTCAAGATACGATAGATTGTCGAAACGGCATAGCCGCCTTCGCTGCTACTCTGTAAAATCAGGTTGTATATCTGCACTGCGCTCAACGGCTCTTCCGACATAGATAACACTTCATATACAGCTTTGCGCTGTTTTGTCCATTTTATTCCTGCCGGATACACAAAATCATTTTCCGCCATCATTTTATACCTCATGTATAGTATAGAATTCTCTTCGCAAGTCCCCGCCGCCAAGTCAGCTTACATAATGGAAAAGCCCGTCAGTTCCATCAGCAGGCCTGCAGCCACACCAATACCGTAGAGAAGCAGTACGATTCCTGCATTTTCCTTTTTGCTCTTGTTTGCCCGAAACAATACCAATATGCCCACACCTGCGCCTGCAAGCAAACCGGTCATACAGGCGGCAAAACTCATGGCACCCTCCAGATACAGTCTTGTGATTACCACGGAAGAAGCACAGTTCGGTATCAGCCCGACCAGTCCCGCAAGCAGTTCACCTATCACCGGTTTATTTAAAAGCAGTCCTTTTAAAACGTCTTCTCCCCAAAAATGAAGCACTATATTTAACAGAAAAGATACCAACAGAATAAACAACGTGATTTTTATGGTATGAACCACCGCAGACTTCAGTATTCCCCCGCCTTCATCACAATGGCAGTGGTCATGCTCACACATTTCATGGATATGGTCATGTTCTGCTTTTTTCGGACGCATTACCATATCTATCAGAAAACCGGCAGCTATGCCGATTACCGCTTTGACAGCCAGTATTTTCAAAATGGGAGCAATGCCAAACCTGTCCGCCTCGGATATCAGAATCGGAAGCATCTCATCAGAAGTAGACAAGTAGACGGCAATCAGAGTGCCTAAGGTAATCACTCTCCCCGCATAGAGACCTGCTGCTGCCGCGGAAAATCCGCATTGCGGCACGGCACCCAGCACACCGCCAAACAAAGGTCCCAGACGTCCACCCCTCTGTACCAAATTTTTGGCGCTGTCTGCCGTTTTATGCTCCAAGTATTCCATTGCCAGATATGTTAAAAACAAAAACGGTATCAATCTGGCGCTGTCCACCAAAGTGTCCAAAATGACATCCCACATAACTTCGTCCTCTTTTCCAAGGCTGAACGTTTCCAAAACAACAATCCCAGCACAGCCCTGTCTCTAAATGCAAATGCAACTCATTCGCATTTAGAACTATACCATCTTTCCGTGGAATGTCAAGCATTTTTTAGTATTATGCAAAGTTTTACACTATCCCTGCCGCCAGAAATTAAATTCGGGATATTTTCCTTCCAAAAGCACTTGTGTCTCTTCCCAGCTTAAACCTGTAATATCGGTTCTTTCCACCTCTTCTCCCCATTCGGAATAGACTGCCACATTAACCATTTTTTCACCGCCCCATGACTCATAGTGTAGGTCAAGCTCTTTTTCCAATTGATATTCTCCGTTTTGCAGCCCATAAATCTTATAAAATTGATGAGGAGCTCCTGACTGCCCACGGTCACAAATCTTATGTGACTCATAGTCTATAAAAATACATTGCGGAAGCTGCACTTTTACATACTTTCCTTC
>CAMWLB010000069.1 GCA_947174985.1 uncultured Lachnospiraceae bacterium
GCCGTATCCTGAAAGCTTTCCGCCAGTTCGGCGAGTTTCTTTGCCAGTTCTTCCCCTGCTTTTTCTTCCTTGGCAAATATCTGTACCGCCATCATATTGCAGACCGGCGGATACCGCAGCAGCTCTCTGTACAGGATTTCTTCTTCGTAAAACCCCTTGTAATCCTGCGCCGCCGCATGGACAATGGCTGCATTGTCGGGCTGGTAGGTCTGTATCACGACTTCTCCGGACAATACACCTCTTCCGGCTCTGCCTGCCGCCTGTACCAGAAGCTGGAAGGTGCGTTCCGCGGCGCGGTAGTCCCCGACAGACAGCGACAAATCTGCCGCCAGCACGCCAACCAGCGTTACATTCGGAAAATCATGGCCTTTCACAATCATCTGTGTGCCGATTAAAATATCTGCCTCTCCGCCCGCAAAGGCAGCAAGTATCTTGTCATAGCTTTCCTTTTGCTTCGTCGTATCCGCATCCATGCGGAGCACCCGCGCCTTTGGATATAGTTCTTTCAGCTTTTCTTCAATCTGCTGCGTTCCCGCCCGAAATCCCGATATATAGGGCGATTTACAGATTGGACAGCTTCGGACCGCAGGCTCCTCATAGCCGCAGTAGTGGCAAATCAGCCTGCCGCCCTTATGCTCTGACAGGGACACGGAACAGTGCGGACATTTCATCACGTGCCCGCAGGCACGGCAGGAAACAAAACCGGCGTACCCTCTTCTGTTGATGAAAAGCATACTCTGCTGCTTTTTTGCCAGCCTGTCGTCGAGCAGTTCCTGCAGCTTTCTGCTGAAAATAGAGCGGTTTCCTTCTTTTAACTCCTTCCGCAAATCCACCACATGGACAGTAGGAAGCTGTCCTCCTGTCAGCCTTTCCGTCAGGGAAAGCTTTGTGTACTCTCCCCGCTCTGCTCTGTAGGACGCTTCCAGAGAAGGCGTTGCTGAGCCAAGCACCACGCTCGCCCCGTGCATCCGCGCCACCTCCTCAGCCGTCTCCCTCGCATGGTACTTCGGCGAACTTTCGCTCTTGTAGCTGTTCTCGTGCTCCTCGTCCATGACAATCAGCCCTATATTGGGAAACGGTGTAAACAAAGCCGAGCGGGGACCGATGATAATATCAATTTCTCCCCGCTTTGCCCTTTCGCACTGGTCATATTTCTCGCCCGCGGACAGCGTGGAATTCATCACGGATACTCTGTCGCCGAAACGGCTGTAAAAACGCATAAGCGTCTGGTATGTCAGGGCGATTTCCGGTATCAGCACAATTGCCTGTCTGCCGCGTTTCAGCACGCCCTCTATCAGATGCATATAAACCTCAGTCTTTCCGCTCCCCGTTATGCCGTGCAGCAAGTAGGTTTTGTGTATGCCTGCATCAAATTCGGAAAGCACCGTGTCCACGGCTTTCTGCTGTGCAGGGCTTAAGCGCTTTTTATCTGCGCCTTCCGCCTGTATGCGGATGGGGTTGCGCAGCTTCTTCTCCGTATCCACTGATATGATATGCTGCTCTGCCAGCGCCTTTATGGCGGCACTGCTGACATTCAGCTTTCCTGTCACAAGCGCATAGGGCAGGCAGTCTACCGAAAGCAGCTCTTTTAAAAGACGTGCCCTTGCCGTCTGATGCTTTTTTTCAAGCACCAAAAGCGCCTCCCCCGCCTCATCGCGCCCTATGGCAAGGCGCACACTTTTCCTTTCCAGCGCCCTGACGGACACTTTGGCGGGAAGCACTGTTTTCAACGCCTGAATCATGGTCGAGCCATAATTTCTTTTCAGGAACGCCGCAAGGAGAATCTGCCTTCCTTCCACGGAAACGCCGCCCGTTTCCACACTGTCAATCGCTTTGATTTTCGAGGGTTCAAACTCCGCCTTATCCTTCACTGCCACCACATAACCCTTTCGCAGCCGGTTGCCCGCGCCAAAGGGTACCCTGACGCAGCTCCCTTCCGCAACCTGCTCTCTAAGCGATTCGGGAATCCGGTACTGAAAAGGGCGATCCACCTTCTCATGTGCAATATCTATAATAATATCCGCATATCTTTCGTCCAAAATATTATATCCTTTCCCCCGCATACTGCTGCAGTATATCCGCAATCAGTACCCTCTCATCCATGGGATATTTCTTTCCTCTGATTTCCTGATAATCCTCATGCCCTTTTCCGGCAAGCACAATAATATCGTCCGGCTCTCCATGCCTGATGGCATAGGCTATCGCTTCCCTGCGCTCCTCTATCACGATATAATTCCCTCCACTTCCCGCAATCCCTGTTTTAATATCCTCTATGATATCACGCGGGTCTTCATATCGGGGATTATCCGAAGTAATGATGGTCAGATCCGCCAGCCTTCCGCTGACCTCTCCCATCTCAAACCGCCGCAGTTTAGAGCGGTTGCCGCCGCATCCAAAGAGACAAATCAGTCTGTGCGGCTCATATTCCCGCAGCGCTAAAAGCAGGCTCTCCAGGCTCATGGCATTGTGCGCATAGTCAATCAGCACGGTAAACGCATCCGATACCTTTATCATTTCAATTCTGCCCTTCACCCTTGCCGTAAGCAGCGCCTGTTCTATATTTTTGCAGGATACGCCAAAGTGGCGGCAGATGGCAATGGCGGCAAGCGCATTATAGACGCTGAAGCGTCCCGGCGTCGCCACCTCCGCTTCCATATGGAGAAGCCCCGTAACGGTAAAAGCAACGCCAAGCTCCCCGGGCTTTTTTACCAGCCGCAGGCTGCCTGCACGCAAATCATTGTCCGCCTGTAACCCAAAGCGTTCCAGCAGACAAGTATGCCCTGCGGTCACCTCCTGCCAGTGACCATCATCGCCGTTTACAATGCCGATTTTGCACTGTCTGAACAACAGGCTTTTACATGCCATATACTCTGCAAAATCCGCATGTTCTCCCGCGCCGATGTGGTCCGGCTCCAAATTGGTAAAAATACCATAGTCAAACACAAAGCCCTGCGTGCGGTGAAGCTTCAGTCCCTGCGAGGACACCTCCATCACCACCGCATCGCAGCCTGCATCCGCCATTTTACTGAAATACTCCTGTAACAGACAGGATTCCGGCGTGGTATTGCCTGCCGGAATGTGCAAATCACCGATTACCGTCTCGATGGTTCCTATGAGACCGACCTTATAACCCGCGCTCTCCAAGATAGATTTCACAAGGTAAGCCGTTGTGGTCTTTCCCTTTGTCCCCGTGATGCCGATAACCTTAAGCCTGTCTGCCGGATGCCCGAACCACGCCGCTGCGATATGTGCCATGGCATAGCGGGTATCCGGCACCTTGATAACGATAACATCCCGCCCGCCTGAAAGCGCCATGTCCCCAAGCTCTACTTCTCTTTCCGTCACCAGCACTGCTGCGCCGCTCTCCACCACTTCTCCTACACAGTCATGGCTGTCAAAATGGACGCCTTTTATGCAGACAAAGAGACAGCCTTTCTGCACTTTTTTGGAATCGTACACAATTCCGGTCACTTCCGTTTCCGGATTTCCTCTTACGCAGGTAAACTCCAGTCCTTTCAGCAATGACGCAAGTTCCATCAAACCTCATTCCGACCGCCTTCAAAGCAAGAAAGTCGTGCTTATTGCCGGGCGGTCCTGCGCAATTATTACTATTTTACTCCAATTAAGACGTTTTTACCACCTGAATTTGCAAATGGAACTTAGCGCAAAGCCTGTATTTCTTTTCTTCGATAAGACAAATAACTGAACAGGCTGCCGCAGATTCCGGTACACAAAAACATAACCGCCATTCCACTTCCTGCGCCCTCACCTACCAGCATATGCAGAAAGGAAGTGACCGGACTGTCCGTCATCATATACGGCTCAAACACATAGTCTGCAAGAAAACCGCCCAACAGAATCCCCACAGGAATGGTACTGTACTGAATCGCGTTGCGGACTGCAAATACCCTGCCCTGCATCTCATCCGGCACCTTCTTGTATAATATCACATTCTGTCCGGCATTGATAAACGGAATCGGCAGACTTGCCGCCAGTCCTGCCACGCCCCACATAAAAGGGCTCTGTCCGATTCCCATCAGCAAATCGCCGAGCAGGAAGGAAATGGCGGCCGATACATATATCATCTTTACATTACCCTTTGATAATTTCCCCGCCGACACAATAATGCCGCCCACAATTCCACCGAGCCCCATGACGGCATTCACGATGCCGAGCACGGTGCTGTCGCTGCCGCTTCTGGAAAGAATCATCGGTGACAGAATATTCTCATAGGTCAGCCTGGAAAAAAAATTAAGCAGCGCCATAGTCAGTATCACGACAAAAATGCCCCTGTTCTGCCGCAGGAAAGAAAAACCGTCCCGACAGCCGGCAAATACGGATTTTCTTTTGGTTGTCCCATTATCTGCCTCCGGAACGGAAATAACCAGAAGCAAGACCAGAAAAGCCAGTACAAAACTGCACAAATCTATAATCAGAATCAGGCGCAGACCCTTTAAGGCAAAGAGAAAGGCTGCAAGCACAGGCGTCAGCACAGATATCAGATTGCCGGAAAAAGAATTCATCCCGCTGACATTTGCCAGCTTTTCCTTCGGTACAATCCTGCCGATGGCAACCGCCGAAGCAGGCGATTGAAACGCATTCATAAAGCCAATGATGCTATTTACCAGATAAATATGCCATATCTGCAGTCCATCCCCAAGATAGAGTAGCAAAACGCCCACGGAGCAGACCGCGGCAGCGGTATCTGCCGCCAGCATGATTTTCTTCTTGCTGTGGCTGTCCACAAAACTGCCTGCAAATAAGCTGACAATAATATAGGGAACATAGCTGCAAAATGACATCAGTGAAACGGCCAATGCCGAGTTACTCTTCGTATACGCCCATAAAATCAGGGCGAACCCCGTCATTGCGCTTCCCAACTGTGAAACCGACTGGCTCAGCCAGAAAATAATATATTTTTTAAAACGACTGTTCATTGAATTTTTCTCCTTATAGATTTCATTATTGTTTACAGTTACAAGCTTTCTATAAGTAAGTACAAAATCCAATGCGGACGAAAATTTTTCACAAAAACGATTTGTTACCTCTGTACAAGCTTCGTCCTGCCATCAGACCTTGTACAGAGTAAAATGCTTAAATCAATTCGCATACGACATAACATAAAAATCTCACCTCCACATTTATGATAGCATATCCCTTTTCGCCGCGCTACCGTTTTTTCACCGCCCCAAAAGCCTGCAGCAGACACATACCGCATTCAGAACGCAAAGAAACCCGGGGGATGCCGGGTTTCTCGCATTTTCTTATGAGGGGGGGAGATAGTGAGTTCATCAACTATCTAAATTCATATTACTTGCAAAATGTGTTCATTCTGTGTCTAAAATAGGAAAAAAGTATAAAAACAAAATAAAAGATTTCAAAATATCTCCTATCCTTTTAACAAAAATGCTGCATCAAAATCTGTATCTCACTTCTTCCCCTGTAGCTGTTTATTCCAAGCTGGTATGTTATGGACAGACAGTAGTCGCAGCCGCCTCTATATAACGCTTCGTCAGCGCCCTCGCCAAATCTTTCATTCAAAAACGCATGAAACTTCTCCAGTCCGCCGAAATACACCACTTCATAATGCTTTCCTTCCTGCTCCACCCCGTAGCGGGCAAAGTTTTCCTTCGCTCCCATCTTTTTTCCCGAATGGAAATGAACCTCCTTGCAGGCAAAAAGCGGTTTGGGATTCGCCGTTCCAAAGGGCTCCAGTATCTGCAGTTCCTCCGCTAGCTTCTGATTTGCGTAGGCAAGCGGCATAGGCACATCAATATGTACTTTCTCGACAAAATCTTCTTCCGTCAGACCGCAGTTTTCGTTTAACTGTCTTCGCAGCGTGGGAATATCCTCCTCGCGCATGGACAGCCCTGCCGCCATTTTATGTCCGCCAAACTTGATAAAAAGCGCTTTGCAGGCGTTCATGGAAGCATACATGTCATACCCTTCCACGGAACGTCCCGAGCCTTTTACGCCTTCCTCCGCCCTCGTCAGGACAAATACCGGCTTTCCGTACTTTTCCCGCAGCCTTCCCGCCACGATTCCCGCAAGGCTTTCATGACAATCCGGCAGATATACTACAAAAACTTTGTCCTGCGCTATGCCGTTTTCCTCCACATACGCGACCGCCTTTTCCAGCCCTGCAAGCGTCATCAGCTTTCTGCTGTCGTTCATCTCCTTCAGTTCTTCCGCCGCCTGCACCGCGCTCCTTCTGTCAACCGCCGCAAGAAGCGCCAGCGCGCGCGAAGCCGTATCCAGCCTGCCCGTTGCATTTAAACAGGGACCGATGACAAAACCCAAGTGGTAGGCGGACAACTTCTTCTGCTCTATACCGTTTACTTCTAACAACGCGCGGATTCCCTCACACGGGTGACTCTGCATGCGCTTTAAGCCTTCCTTCACAATAATGCGGTTTTCGTCCAAAAGCTCCATCACATCACAGACCGTCGCCACTGCAGCGAGCTGCAAAAATTCGTCCAAAAGCGCCTGTTTTTTTACGGGTTCCAAATCCGCACGCCTGTATAAAAGCGCAATCAGCTTATATGCCACTACGGCTCCGCAGATATTTTTGTAAGGATAGGTACAGTCCTCCCGCTTCGGGTCCACCACCGCAGCCGCCGGCGGCAGAAGCTCCGTGCGCTGTCCATCCTCCTCCATATAAGGCACTTCATGGTGGTCGGTCACCACAACCGTCATTTCTTTAGAAACGGCAAGTGCAATCTGCTGCACAGCGGCAATGCCGTTGTCACAGGTGATGATGGTGCGGATGCCATCAGAAAAGGCGTCCTCAATCAGCAGCTCATTTAACCCATAGCCATCCCTGACCCGATGGGGAATCACCGTGTCCACCACTGCCGACAATGCTTGTAAGCCTTTTGTCAGGATGTGGGAAGCCATAATACCATCCACATCATAGTCGCCGATAACCCGCATTTTTTCCCCGCTGCGGATTTTTCTCTCTATGACAGCCGCCGCTTCCTCCATGTCCACCATAAGCTCCGGCGGATACATGTCGAGAAAGGTGCCATTTAAATACTTTTCTGCCTCTTCCTCCGAAAAAATATCCCTGTTACGGATAATTCTTGCCGTAACAGGGCTGATATTAAATTTTTTGCTCCATGCGTTAAAATCTGCTTTCTTCGCCGCAACAAACCATTTTTCCATCATTCGTTTGTACTTTCTTTCTTAGGAAATGTTTTCCGCAGCACATAGTACAGGCTTCCCGCTATAAAGATGGAAGAATAGGTGCCGCACACAATACCTACCATAAGAGGCAGTGCAAATTCCTTAATCGCCGTAACACCGAGCAGATACAGCGCCGCCACCATGATAAAGGTAGTCAGCGAAGTAAATATGCTCCGGGACATCGTCTGGGTAATGCTTGCATTCATGATTTCCTTCAAATCGCTCCTGCTGCCCATAACTGCCTGATTCTCCCGCACCCTGTCAAAAATAACAATCGTGGCGTTGATGGAATACCCTACAATGGTCAGCATGCAGGCGATAAAGGTACTGCCCACGGACACCTTCGCCACGGCATAGAACGCCAGCACCACCAAAACGTCATGCATAAGCGCCAGCACACCGCCTGCGCCAAAACGGATATCCTTGAAACGTATCCGGATATAAATCAGCATACACACAATGGCAACGCAGACCGCCAAAACCGTATCCCGCTTCATCTCGTCGGAAATCGTGGAGCTGATGGTTTCCATGACAACCTTATCCTGCGTCACGCCAAACTCCGCAAGCAGCAGTTCTTCCACCTGCTCCCTCTGCTCCTTTGCAAGCGCGTTGCTCTTGAACACCACTTCGTTTGTCCCCTGCACCGGCTGGGGCTGTACAGCGCTGCCAGCGATTGCCTCAAGCTTCGGAATGACCTGCGCTTCTATTTCCGCCAAAGTCATCTGCTCATTAAAGGTGACCGAAGTAGAAGTACCTCCCACAAAATCCAGACTGTAATTTAAAGCAGCACCCATGCTTGTCTTGTTGACAATCATAACCACAAAGCCGCCCACAATCAAAACCAGGGAAACAGCAAAGAAAATCCCCTTCTTTCCAACCGCATCTATCGGTTTGTGCGGCTTAGCCACACCGTACATTTTTTCCTTATTTAAACCAAGCGCATAGAATGCCCTGAGCAGCCATCTCGTCACAAAGAGCGCCGTAAACATGGAAAGCGCAATACCCAGCACCAGAGTCTGGGCAAACCCTCTGATGGAGCCGGAGCCCAAAATCCAGAGCACTGCCGCTGCAATCAGTGTCGTCACATTTCCGTCGATAATAGCGGAAAACGCCTTGTCAAAACCAATCTTTACAGCCGCCTTCACCGTCATACCGTCCGCAAGTTCTTCCCTGATACGGGCAAATATAATCACGTTTGCATCCACCGCCATACCGATGGAAAGAATCATACCCGCAATGCCGGGCAGCGTCAGCGTCATGCCGAAACCGTTTAACAGAAGCACCATAAGCGCCGTATACAAAAGAAGGGATAGCGATGCGGCAAGTCCCATAAAAAAGTAAATGACAATCATAAATACCGCTACCACAACAAGTCCGATTGCACCCGCCTTTAAGCTGGTGGAGATGGCTTCCGAGCCAAGCTGCGCACCCACCACCTTGGAATGAAGCTCGTTCAGTTCCAGTTTCAGCCCGCCGATTCGAATCTGGGAGGCAAGCCTGTCCGCACTCTCATAAGTAAAATTGCCGGTAATCTGCGCCGTGCCGTCCGTAAGCGGTCTGGCAACATTGGGCACGCTTAAGAAAACGCCGTCGTAATAGATGGCGAGCGTTTCTCCGCTTGCAGCCGCCCTTGTGGTTGCGTCCGCAAACTTCTGTCTTCCTTCCGCTGTCATAGTCAGCTCGACACAGAACACACTATTCTGCATGGTATCCCTTGTGGTTCCCGCCTGTGCATCCGCCACATCCGTGCCGTAGAGCGCAATGGAGCCGTCCGCTTCAAGCTCTTCTATGGTTTTGTTCAGCGTATAACGGAAATAATAATTGCCATCTTCATCTGTCGCATAGTTCTGCGTATAATTTAGTGTGCCGTCACTGCCGCGCTCATAGATAAAGTACAGCGTGCCGGGTCTTCCCAATTCCTCTAAAATCTGATTGGCATCCGATACACCGGGGATTTCAATGTTGATTCTGTCGCTCCCCTCCTGATAAACCAAAGCCTCCGTGCTGTAGGTAAACACACGCTGCTGCAGCTTGTCTATCGTATCCCTCATATCCGTCGCGCTTGGCGCTTCCTCACCCACTACCTGATAGGTAATGCTCACACCGCCCGCCAAATCCAGTCCGAGCGTAATATCGGAAGCGGAAGCCGTTCCCTCCTCGTCAACGCCCTTGAAGTCCACATAGGTAACTCCCGCAAGCGCAAGGAAAAACACCAGCAGGATAATGATCGCTCTGTTCTTGTTCATATTACTCCTCTCCTTCTGCCAAAGCCGCTTTTATCATAACCGCACACTCAATGCGTTTGCGCTGCAGCTCACAGCCGATGTCGTAAGCATCGTTGATATTGCCGTGAAAATTGTAAGAATTGGCTGCACAGCCGCCGCTGCAGTAAAACTTGGCAAAACACTTTTTACATTTTTCCTTGGCATAGACATTACAGCACTTAAATTCGTCTCTGAGCGCCGTGTTGACAATGCCATCATACACATTGCCCATCAGAAAAGCTTCCTGTCCCACAAACTGATGGCAGGGATACAAATCTCCCCAGGGCGTTACCGCCAAGTACTCCGTTCCCGAACCGCAGCCCGAAAGACGCTTTGCCACACAGGGACCGCCTTCCAAATCTATCATAAAATGGAAAAAATTGAACCCTCTTCCCTCTTTCCTTCTCTTGATAAGCTCCACCGCCAGCTTGTCATATTCTTCCTTTAATGCAGGGATGTCTTCCTCTTTGATGGCGTACCAATCTTCGGGCTGCGCCACCACAGGCTCTACCGAAATCTGCTTGAAGCCTAAATCCGCCAGATGCAGCACATCCTTTGAAAAGTCCAGATTTCCATGCGTATAGGTGCCCCTCACATAATAATTGGTCTGATTCCGGCTCTCCGCAACCTTTAAGAATTTGGGAACAATGCTGTCGTAACTTCCCTGTCCGCCGCGGAAAGGACGCATTTTATCATTTATCTCTTTGCGCCCGTCAATACTTAAGACAATATTGGACATTTCCCTGTTGGCAAATTCCAGAATCTCATCATTTAAGAGTACGCCGTTTGTGGTCAGGGTAAACCGGAATTTTTTGTGGTGCGGCTCTTCAAGGCTTCTGCCGTATTCCACCAAATCCTTCACCACCTGCCAGTTCATCGTAGGCTCCCCACCGAAAAAATCCACCTCCAGATTGACGCGGTTTCCCGAATGTGCCACCAGAAAATCCAGCGCCTTTTTGCCGACTTCAAGGCTCATCAACGCCCTTCTTCCATGGTATTCGCCCTCTCCGGCAAAGCAGTACTCGCAGGCAAGATTGCAGTCGTGCGCGATGTGCAGGCAGAGCGCCTTTACCACTGTTTCCCGCTTTTTAAAATCAAAAATATAATCCGCATATACGTCCTGCGCAAAGAGCTGTCCCTGTTTTTCAAGCTCCAGCACCTCCGTCACCGCCTCCGTGATTTCTTCTTCGGGATACGGCAGATTGGCGCAGTTGATGACTGCCGCCTTAATCAAATCAGCGTCCTTGATTCCCTCTTCTACAAGCGGCTCTATCAGGGAAATCATGTCATAGACGATATCGTCCACCACATGAACGGAACCGCTGTTTATATCCATTACAATGTTAAATCCATTGCTTTTGTACTGGTGTATCACTTTTATACCTCCTGCTTTTTACAGTCACTGCTTCCTTCATACATAAATGAAGCAGCGACGCAAATCGCTGCTTTTTGTCCACTACATCCTGCAAAATATTTACTTAAGCTTTTCGCAACTCTGGTTTCCTACTGTACAGGAGGTCTTGCATGCGGACTGGCATGAAGTCTGGCACTCACCACAGCCGCCCTTTTTCATGGATTCCTTTAAATCTCTTGTGCTTAATGTTTTAATATGCTTCATATGAATTGTCATTCCTTTCTTACAGCCTTCGTAAACGCTTTTCATTACACGTTTATTTGTGTAGTATAACATATATTTCCTGTTTGTAAAAGAGTTTTTTTATAAAAAGTAAAAATCACTGCCTTCAGCTCAGCATGCCTCCCAGCATACCGCTGCCTGCGCACATAACCAGTACCGTAAAGAAATTGGTTGTAACATCTTTAAAAGAATGATTTACTACAAGGGACAGCACTACCAGCACTATAAAGTAGAGGCTGCCCACCAAAAGTCCCCACAGATACTTCTTTGCCTTCAGCTTTTTCCCCGCAAGAAAGCCTGCAAAAAATGTGGCTCCTATGTAGATACC
>CAMWLB010000070.1 GCA_947174985.1 uncultured Lachnospiraceae bacterium
CCGCCAGAATGTAACAGAGTTAAAAGAAAAAGAACTGCATATCCAGGCAGAAAGGTCTCTTGCAAACCGTAAGGAGAGGCAGTACCAGATAGCGCTTATGTCCAATTCCCTCTGCAGCTTTGAGTTTAACTTAACGCAGGATAGGATTGAGCAGGATATTATCAGGACAATGGACGGACAGAAAATATCGTTACTTGAGCGGGTGGGATTGACAGCACCGTGCAAGGCCTCAGATTATTTCGATAAATGGAAGCAGTTTGTTCTGGCGGAATCCATGGAAAATTATTCTGCCACTGTAGGCAGGGAGAGTTTAATCAGATTCTTTGAGCAGGGTGACAGGGAAGTCATTGCCGAGTATTGGGAAGAGTCTCCCGGTCAGAAACAGATGTGCGTGCGTCAGTCCTTTATTATGACCAGAGATGGGGAAGACAATACAGGTGATATCATGGTTATGGTGGTATCGAGAGATATCACGGAGCAGGTAAGGAAACAGAGAGAGCAGACGCAGGCTCTTCAGGATGCGTTGATGCAGGCACAGCATGCAAACAGGGCTAAGACTACGTTTTTGTCCAATATGTCGCATGATATCCGTACGCCCATGAACGCCATCATAGGATTTTCCACGATTGCCGTCAGCCATATTGAAAATAAAGCGCAGGTTCTGGACTGCCTGCAGAAAGTTCTTTCTTCCAGCAACCATCTCCTCAGCCTGATCAATGATATTCTTGACATGAGCAGGATTGAGAGCGGAAAGGTCCAGATAAAAGAGCAGGAATGTAATATTTCCGAACAGATGCATAATCTGGTGAATATTATTCAGCCCCAGATAAAGGCAAAACAGCTTGAACTATTTATCGATACCTTTGAGGTTGCCAATGAGGATGTGATAGCAGATCCTTTGAAATTAAATCAAGTATTTATCAATCTGCTGAGCAATGCGGTGAAGTATACACCCGCGGGCGGCACTATCTCTTTTAGGATTATGCAGAAGACCACATTCTGGCACGGTTATGGTGATTATATATTTATTGTTAAGGACAATGGCATCGGAATGTCGCCGGATTTTGTGGAACATATTTTTGAGCCCTTTGAGCGGGAATCTACTGTGACGCAGAGCGGTATTCAGGGAACAGGTCTGGGTATGGCGATTACCAAAAATATCGTGGAAATGATGGGCGGCACCATCAGCGTTGAAAGCGAGGTGGGCAAGGGCAGTACATTTACGGTAGAGCTTGGGTTAAAGTTGCAGGATACGGAAAAAACGGCGCAGCAGATTAAGGAACTGGAGGGACTGCGGGCACTGGTCGTAGATGATGATTTCAACACCTGCGACAGCGTCTGCAAGATGTTAAGGCAGATTGGCCTGCGCTCCGAGTGGACGACTTCCGGCAGGGAAGCGGTATACCGCGCGGGAAGTGCCTATAAGGAGGGAGATTCTTACCATACGTATATTATTGACTGGCAGATGCCGGGACTCAGCGGAGTAGAAACCACAAGGCAAATTCGTGAAGCAGTTGGCAATGAGGTGCCTATTATCATTTTGACTGCATATGACTGGACGGATATTGCGGAGGAAGCAAAGGCTGCGGGAGTGACTGCCTTTTGTGTAAAACCTATGTTTATGTCCGACTTAAAGACAGTGTTACTTGCCGCTAACAATTTGTTGGAAAAACAGGAAGAAATTCAGGAATGGACGCTGGCTGATTTCGGTGGAAAACGTATTCTTCTGGTGGAAGACAATGAGTTAAACCGTGAGATAGCGGAGGAGATTCTGGGAGAAGCAGGTTTCCTTGTGGACACGGCGCCGGACGGAACAGATGCGGTAGCCATCATGGAAAAGGCAGAAGAAAATTATTATGATGCGATTTTGATGGATGTGCAGATGCCCATTATGGATGGCTATGAAGCCACCAGAACCATTCGCAGACTGCCTAGAAATGATGTGAAGGATCTGCCCATTATTGCAATGACGGCGAATGCATTGGAGGAAGATAAGGAAGCGGCGTTGATGAACGGAATGAATGCCCATATTGCCAAGCCTCTCGATATGGATATCTTCATATCTGTGCTTAAAAAATTCCTCGGGTAAAGCGGTTCTGGATTCTACAAACGGCATTGTCGCGGGGAGTGTCATTTTTTCTTGACAGCATAATATTTGTTACCATATAATGAATGTGGGTTTTTATGGAAGGTGTCAGCCGGAATAGAAGCATGCAAAAGGGTTATAAAATACATGTGGGAAGGTGATTTTTTTGGAAGAAAGAAGAAAAAGCAAAAGAACAAAGCTGCAGTCTAAAATTGTGCTGAAGCAGATAAACGGTGAGGCCGAGGAGGAGGTAGACATTCAAGTTGTTGATGTCTCCAAATCAGGAGTTGGCTTTAACTGTGACAGGGTGCTGTCTATTGGTGCAGTGTATGAAGCATATCTGACCATCTGGACGAGGGAAGTGCTTCATGCCATCGTAGAAATCATACGGATAGAAAAGAAGGAAGATACCATAGCCTACGGCGCTATTTTTGTCGGGATGCCTGAAATAGATGCCATGCGTATTTCCTTGTACCAGACGATGGAAGAGCTGAGTGATGAAGAATAAAAAGAAGCATGGAAAAGCAGTCATATGTAAAATATTGCTGCTTTTTCTGTATGCCGTGATTTTTCTTTTTTCGGCACAGAACGGAGAAACGTCAAGCGGCATCAGTATGTCGGCATCAAAAAAAGGAGTCTGGCTGCTGGACTTTTTGACAGGCGGGAATCTGACAGCAGAAAAACTCGCGGAACTTGTTATGGCTTTTGAGCATCCCTTGCGCAAAATGGCCCATTTCGCTGAATATGCGGTGATGGGCATATTGGTATTCCGCATCCTGTACTGCCATATGGAAAAGGGAGCAAAGCGGTATTTTGCGGCAGTTTTGTGGGTATTTTTATCAGCGGCGGCTGATGAAATACACCAGTATTTCGTGCCGGGCAGATGGGCAAGTGTATCCGATGTGCTGCTGGATACCTGCGGCGGCGCAGTGGGAGCGTTCCTATGTCTGTCGGTGCTATATTTATCAGAGAAACGTAAAATGAAAAAGCAGAAAAACTGAGAAACGTTTTTCTGCTTTTTGTCTGTACTGAAACTGGATTGGCGTCAGTCTGTGCTGAGAAGCTTTTTTGCAGTAAGCTGTGAGGCTTCATCATAAAATTCAATCCGCATCACACCTTCCTCTGATTCCCTGTTATGTGTAATACCGATGTTTTTTATGTTGATATCATGGGAAGCCAGAAGGGAAACAACGCGCGAAAGGGCTCCCGGCTTATCGTCAATATCAATACTGATGTCAAAAATGCGTTTGATGGGTCCGCTGGAAGTGTTGACAAAGGATTCCCGATAAATCCGCGCCGAGTCAAAAAGAGAATAAAGTGCATCGGCGTTTCGCTCATCCAGCGCCTTCTTTGCCTCAAGCAGTGTATCAATGTAGGCTTTCAGCAGACAGGATATATTTTCCGCGTTTGTCAAACAGATTTGCTGCCACATGACAGGTGAAGAAGAGGCAATCCGTGTAATATCTTTAAAACCGCCTGCGGCAATCTGTTTCATGATGCCGTCCGCGGAATCGGTATCTTTAACCAGATTGACTAAGCTGGAAGCGACTACATGGGGCAGATGTGAGATGCCGGCTGTTACAAAATCATGCTGATTAGGGGACAATATCAGCGGAATAGCCCCCATTTTTTGTACCAGTGCGCGGTAAGCAGACAGTTTTTCGGGTGAAGTCTGTTCCGTAGGCGTCAAAATATAATAGGCATTTTGTAAAAGCAGCGCTTTTGCATTCCGGTAGCCGGTGCGCTCGCTTCCTGCCATGGGGTGTCCGCCGATAAACTGATGGGAAAGACCGGCGTCATCTACAGCTTTGTGCGTTGTGCTTTTGACACTTCCTACGTCAGTCAGTATACAGTCGGGGGACAGTATGCGCTTGATTGCGGACAGATTTTCGTCGTTGTGTGAGACCGGCGCGCACAAGAACAGGTAATCGCAGGCAGAAAAATTCTCGTCGATACCGTCTGCGGCAATGTCTGCGATTCCTTCCTGCCTGGCGAGAAGAACGCTTTCCCTGTTGATATCATATGCAATAATCTTTATGGACGGTTCAGCCTCCTTCAAGGCTTTGGCAATGGAACCGCCGATTAAGCCAAGACCGATAAAACCACAGGTTAATGTAGACATGTGGATACCTCCTTTAAACAGAGATATTCTAACACGTTGAAGTGTGAAAGTCAATGTACACAATAAAATGTGAAAGTTGATGAATATAACTTGTAATATGTCTGAAAATTTAGTAAAATATACCTATGGTGTTTTGGTGACAGGAATTGACACGGGCATAAATACCAATAACTGAAAAGAAAGGACATAATATCTATGAAAGTTTACACAACCGACAAAATCCGAAATGTGGTTTTACTGGGACACGGCGGTTCCGGCAAGACCAGTCTGGCAGAAGCGATGGGGTATCTTTCAGGAATTACCTCCCGAATGGGTAAGGTGACAGACGGCAATACCCTGAGTGATTACAGCAAAGAGGAGCAGAAGCGTCAGTTTTCCATTTCGACTTCTGTGATACCGATTGAGTGGGAAGGCTGCAAAATCAATATTCTGGACACGCCGGGATATTTTGATTTTGTGGGCGAGGTAGAGGAAGCAATCAGTGCAGCCGGCGCTGCCATTATTGTAGTAAACGGAAAGTCCGGTATGGAAGTGGGGACGGAGAAAGCCTGGGAGCTTTGCGATAAGTATAAACTGCCCCGCTTTGTGTACGTAACCAACATGGACGTGGATAACGCATCCTTCAGACAGGTTGTGGAGGAGATGACGGAAAAGTATGGCAAGAAAATAGCGCCCTTTAACCTGCCGATTCGTGAAAACGAAAAGTTTGTCGGTTATGTCAATGTCATTGCAGAAACTGGTAACAGATGGCAGGGCAAGGAAGTGGTTCCCTGCGAGATTCCGGAATATAATAAGGCAAACCTGCAGATATGCAGGGATACGCTGATGGAAGCGGTTGCTGAGACCAGCGAAGAGATGATGGAGCGTTATTTTGGCGGAGAGACCTTCTCGGAGGCAGAAATACGTGCAGCGCTGCGTACCAATGTCTGCGATGGTACGATTGTTCCGATCAGCATGGGTTCCAATACGCTGTGCCAGGGTGTTTATACCTTGCTTGACGATATTGTGAAATATATGCCAAGCCCTGAGAACCGCAAGATAGCGGGAATCAACATGAAGACCAATGAAATATACAATGCCGACTATGACTTTGCCAAGGCAAAATCTGCCTACATCTGGAAAACCATGGTGGATCCTTTTATCGGCAAGTACTCCCTGATTAAGGTGAACTCCGGCGTGCTGAAAACAGATGACGTGATTTACAATGTTGACAAGGATATCGAGGAGAAGATTGGTAAGCTGTATGTGATGCAGGGCAATAAGCCGATAGAGGTGCCTGAGCTTCACGCGGGTGATTTAGGTGCGCTGGCAAAACTGACCGCGGCGAGAACCGGCAACAGTCTGTCCACAAAAGCGACGACAATCAAGTTTGGAAAGTGGGAGATTTCACAGCCTTATACATACTTAAGGTATAAACCGAAGGATAAGGGCGATGTGGATAAGATATCGCAGGCACTGCAGAAGCTGACCCATGAGGATACCACCCTGCGTCTGGTAAACGATTCCGAAAACAGGCAGACACTCCTTTATGGTATGGGTGAGCAGCATCTGGATATTATCGCCAGCAGGCTTCTGAATGAATATAAGGTTGAGATAGAGCTGGAAAGACCTAAGATTGCTTATAAGGAAACCATTCGGAAAAATTCTGACGTGGAATACAAATACAAGAAACAGTCCGGTGGACATGGGCAGTACGGACATGTCAAAATGCGGTTTTCACCGTCCGGAGATTTGGAAACGCCCTTTGTGTTTGAACAGGAAGTAGTGGGCGGCGCCGTTCCGAAAAACTACTATCCGGCTGTAGAAAAAGGTCTGCAGGATTCCGTGGTAAAGGGTCCCATGGCGGCTTATCCGGTTGTCGGCGTAAAGGCTGTTTTATACGATGGTTCCTACCATCCTGTAGACTCCTCAGAAATGGCATTTAAACTGGCGACAGTGCAGGCGTTTAAGAAGGGATTTATGGAGGCTTCACCAGTATTGTTAGAGCCGATTGCATCCCTTAAGGTAACCGTACCCGATTCTTACACTGGCGATATCATGGGCGATTTGAATAAGCGCCGCGGCAGGGTGCTTGGCATGACGCCTGTTCCGGGTGGCAGGCAGATTATTGAAGCCGATATTCCTATGAGCGGTCTATACGGATACTGCACGGATTTACGCTCCATGACAGGCGGCAGGGGCGAATATGCTTACGAATTTGCCCGCTACGAGCAGGCGCCTTCCGATGTACAGGAAAAGGAAGTAGCGGCGAGAGCGGATAAGGTAAGCGGCGGAGAAGAGTAGTTGACAGTATTGTATGCATGGGTTATGATATAAATAGGATTTTTATTTAAAAAGCAACTTATCATTTAATGAATAAGTGCGGGCGATAGGAAGATACAGTAGGGGAAAACAATATCTGATGATAATAGCCGGCAGCATCTCGCTTGCCGGCTATTTTAAAAATCTTACAACACTTTTTATTTCATCTGACATTTCTAATATTCCTTACTGACAGATAATCCCGGTCCGGACAAAGTACGAGGTAGGTATCATTTTTCAATCATCCATAAGGAGATAATCGATATGAAAAAACAAATAATGATATTAGGATTGATGCTGATTTTTCTATGCAGTTGCGGCAGTCAGGGAAAAGAACCTTCTGACAAGGATGCTGCCATTTCTTTACAGGCGCCAAGTACCGAAGCAGGAGAGAAAGACATTTCGCAGGTAACCGTTACGGAATATCCACTGCCGGAGGAGGTTGCTGCACTGGAAAAGCTGGATTTAATGGATATGGGACTCTATGCGGATAAAGAGCAGTCCATGTACAATTCTGACCTGTTAAACTTTGGTTATTTGACCACGGATGAGGAAGGCAATGTTTATTTTTTTGATGAAGCACAACAGGCGATTTTTATGTGTGGACCGGAAGGTGAAAATAAGGAACTGCTTTATGAAGGAATCGGAGGGAGTTTACACGTTTCAAATGGCTATCTGTATTTTGTGCTGTATTCTGTGGAGGGTGATTTTGCGGCGTTTTGTAGTGACAGTATTGTGAGGATTGATGTTAACACGAAAGAAGCAGAAGTACTGTATGAGAATCCACACGGGGAGATTTTGATTATACAGGATATTCTGTACAGTAGTGATTACGGGCTTATCAGCATGAAATTAGAAGAGCCGGACGGAGAATTTACCAGGTTATCGGAAATAGGATGTGTTTATTTGAATACAGATGGCAGATATTTGCTCTATAATGAATCAAGTCTTGTGAATAAAAGAGGGTATCTTCTGGCTTGGGATATTGAGACGGGGACCAATTATTTTGTAGAAAGTAAGATAGCCTTTCCTTTGCTTACCGGCAGCTGGTTTTCGTACTTGGATTTCAGCACAAGTACTCGCCATGTACTTGATTTGGAAACAGGAACGGACATAGACTTGGGATATTCTATACAACATGCGGTGGGCGATGGAAATAAGTTATATTGGGCAAACCAGACGACAGGAAGTTTTCAGATCATGCTATGGGATGGGGAAGAAGTGCAGGAATTTCTGACGGTAGAAGGAAAAGAAGGTGTATATGGCGACGTATTTCTGTATCTGACAGAAGATTATTTGTACTGGATGTTTGAATCTGAAATTTTTAAGGAAGCTGACTGGGGCTATTACCATTTTTTGGATGGAAAAACGGGAAGATTGAACTAGATGATTAAAATTGAGGACATTTCCTGCAAAAAATAATCACATTTTGGATAAAAAGGAGATCATATTGGTATGCGGTTTGTACAAATATCGCATACCTTGTGATAAGGTAACCATTTATTTTCAATAATTAATAAGGAGGAAGCAAAATGAAGAAAAGTATTAAAACATGTTGCTGCCTGGGTTTGACGCTGTTTTTGGCGTTAAGCGGGGCAAGAGAGGTCAATGCGGCGGATCACTGTGGAACAACTAGGGTTTCGTGCGGACAGGTTGTGGCTAATGCCACGGTGGAGTCGCATAGGATTTATGATGGAAGTGGTAATATAATTGCCTGTCATAGAACGAAGGAAATGCACTTGCACACGATCTCTTGCAGTGGTTGCGGCGTTGTATTAAGAAACAATGTAGTAGGAACTTGCATAATAAAGCATACCATTTGTCCCACTGAAGCTGGCGATTGCCAGAGCCTGCGGTAAACAGCAGAAAACAGGGCGGGGCAATACCCTGCCCTTGTTTGATAAGGAGGCAGGAAGTTTCCGGATTTTTATACTGGATTTAGACAAAACAGGAGCTTGAAGATGCGCAATAAGATTGGGAAGATTTTTTTACTTATGGCAATGTGCTTTATTGTCTGCGGATGCAGCAAAAAAGTAGAGGAAGAGAAGGAACAGGCTGACAGGACAATCAGCCGCTATGAGATGCCGGGACTGTTAGGGTACTGTGTGGACGAAGCAGGAGAATATTTGTATTGTACAGTGAAGGGGAGTTCTTCTGTTTACCAGTATGGCACGGACGGCTCTTTCATAAAAGAGATAGCAGTCGTGGCGGATGCGGAAGAGGAGGATGTGCAGGTATACCCGGACGACCTGACCAGCCTTTGTATCTATGGAAACAGCTTGTATTGCTTTAGGCAAAGGAACGGCTGTCTGATTGAGATAAATACGGAGACCGGAGAGGGACGCGTATGCGGCAGACTGACGGGGATTCCCACGATCAGAAAAATAGCAGCGCAGCAGGATACGCTGCTGTTGTTGATGTTTCCTGAAATGGGAGTGGGGATTCTGCAGACGGTTCTGCTGGATTTGCAGACAGGGGAATTTACGACTCTTGCCATAGAATCCCCTATTGCGGTTACTTCCGGAGCGGAAGGCGACTATTGGATTGAAGCGTGTGACGACAATGGCTTCTATTTTCAAAAATACAATGCCGATACCAATCTTTTTTCGGAACAGTACCGAACGAATTTTGTGGAGGAATTGTCGGATATTACCTATGTGCAGGAAGAAAACGCTATATACGGCTATATGCCGGCGGAGCTTCAGTATGTAAGACTTGTGCCGGAACAGGCGCTTGTCGCGGCAAGATTTCCGGCGCAGCGGTTATACCAGCATGATTGCAATATGATGATGGCGGGCAGGCGCCTTTTTGTGTCAGATACCACATTGGGGAATATTTACAGCTTTGAACCGCTGGCTTATGTAGAGGATAATACACCGTTAAAGGGGTATGTTCTGGATTTGGCAAATGTGCCGGACTGGAGCGGCTATAACATTGATTTGGAGGAACTTTCGTGGGATGCGCTTGCACTCAAGGTGCTTGCAGGGGACAGCGATTATGATTTTGTGGTGCTGAATACGAATATGCCGGAGGCGCTTGCCATCCGCGATGCCATGGCATATTACCCAATTCCGGAGAATCGCATTGCGCGTTATCTGGAGGAGTGCTATCCCTTTATCAGAGAGGCAGCCACCCACAGGGGAGATATCTGGATGCTGCCGGTCAATCTGTATGCCGCGGGCGTTGTTTACCGGGAGGATAATTTGGCGGAGTACGGTATCTGCATGGAAGATATCCAGACGTATGAAGACCTTTGTGCGGCTGCAAGGGCGCTGTATGATGCGGGGCAGTGTGACCGGTTTGGTGTCGGATATCCAAATTCTGCACTGTTAAAGGAATATATCCGGTTGAACAGGAAAGATGGAACTGTTGATTTCGACACAGAAGAATTCCGCAGACTGTTGGATTTCGTGAAAGGGGAATATGGTGCCAGAGCCGAATTCCGAAACTCCGGTATACAGATTAATTATATGGATTATCGGGAGTTTTATGACATGGATGTGGATTTGCTGGAACAGCAGGACTTGATATGGGAGGCTTTTTTGAAAACAGTCTGCTTTGAGCAGGTGACCGGCTACAACTGGGACTACGAAAAGTATGAAGGAAAAGAAGGCTTTCATGTCTGTGGTGTGCCGACGCTGTCCGGTGAGGAGGGTACTTATCCGGTTTTGGCAGATATTATTATCATCAATCCCAATGCCCCTAATCTGGAAGCCGTGCTCGATTTTGTGGAGGATATGTCAAACAATTACATAGGAGTTCCGGGCAGGCATTTGTCGGCAGAAGAAAGCATTTATGGGAAAGATGCATTCAGCAGGGATGTTTATGCGCTTTACAGCAATGGGGAAATTGACTTTGAACTTCCAGACGAACTGTTTACGAGCTATTATTCTTATATTGCGGGCGAAATAACGGATAAGGAAAAAGTAATCGCAGAGTTAAACCGCACAGTCAATATGTATTTTGGGGAATGATGGAAATGCCTGTTTGGGAAGACGGATTGGAGCAGCCATGAAAAGGAAATATAGATTCAAGTTAAAGCTTTGCGTGCTGCCGGCGGCAGCGGGGCTTCTGGTATTTTATTTTCTGCCCTTTCTAAAGGTAATTTATTATTCCTTTATTAAGGGGCAGTACCAAAAAAGTTTTGTGGGATTTGCAAACTATACTGATGTCTTGAAAAATAAGTATTTTCAGATGGCATGTATCAATACGATGAAAATGATTGTCTGCTGTGTGCCGGTTTTTTTGGCGGCAGCAGTGTTGTTGTCCATACTGTACTGTGGCAGCGGGGCGGTTGGCAGCTTTTTGCGGAAACTGACAATTCTGCCGCTGCTTCTGCCTTCTGTCAGCGTGGTGGCAGCTTTTGTGCTGCTGTTTGCAGATGTGGATTCCCCTTTGCCGGTATACGTTCTGTTTTTGTGGAAATATCTGGGTATGGGAATTGTCATTGTTTCTTCGGCGCTTACGGCTGTGGAGCCGCAGCTTTACGAGGCGGCGCGCATGGACGGCGCCGGTTTCTGGGCGCTCCATGGAAGGATAACCCTGCCGCTCTGTGCCCGGCCCATTGGGTTTACTGCGGTTTTGGGTGTGGTATACTGCTTCAGGACCTTCAGGGAGAGTTATCTGTACTATGGAAGCAATTATCCGCCGGATTACAGCTATACCCTGCAGTATTATATGAACAACCAGTTTCTGAAACTGAACTATCAGTCCATGGCAGTGAGTTCCATCCTGATTACACTGGTGCTGGCGGCTTTTATTGCCTTATGTACGGGAAGCAGGAAAGAAATAAGCGGAGACCGATAAAGCGGACAAGGGGGTAAGC
>CAMWLB010000071.1 GCA_947174985.1 uncultured Lachnospiraceae bacterium
AACGATTTCGTCTTTATACAAATCTTTCAGTCTGCTCACGTTTATTTCCTCCTTGCCTGCTGTTAGTCAATCACTTCACCGGTTGATTTGGCAAAACGTACTTTCTTTCCGTTTTCTACCTTGAAACCGATTCTGGTTGCTTTTCCTTTATGAACGTACATAACGTTGGACAAATCGAGCGGTGCTTCCTTCTGCAGGATTCCGCCGTTGGGATTTGCCTGTGAAGGCTTTGCATGCTTTGTAATCATGTTTACGCCTTCTACGATAACCTTGTTGTTCTTTCTGTCAATGGCAATAACCTTGCCTTCCTTGCCATTATCCTTACCGGTGATTACTTTAACGGTATCACCCTTTTTGATTTTTAACGTAGCCATGCAGTACCTCCTTATAATACTTCGGGAGCGAGGGAAACAATTTTCATGAACTGTTTCTCACGAAGCTCTCTAGCTACCGGTCCAAAGATACGAGTTCCTCTCGGTGTCTTGTCATCTTTGATAATTACGGCAGCATTTTCATCAAATTTGATGTAAGAACCGTCTTTACGGCGTGCGCCTTTCACGGTACGAACGACAACAGCCTTTACCACATCGCCCTTCTTTACAACGCCGCCTGGTGTTGCATCTTTAACAGAGGCAACTATAATATCGCCAATCTGTGCATATCTTCTTGTTGAGCCGCCCATAACCCTGATGCAGAGAAGTTCCTTGGCGCCTGTGTTATCAGCAACTTTCAGTCTGCTCTCCTGCTGAACCATATTTATTCTCCTTCCAATATAGTAACCGTACGATTATTTCGCGAGCCGATTTATTTCGCTCTCTCAACGATTTCAACAAGTCTCCATCTTTTATCCTTGGACAAAGGTCTTGTCTCCATTACCTTAACGGTATCGCCGATATTACATTCGTTGTTCTCATCATGTGCCTTCAGCTTGTAAGTATCCTTTACAATTTTCTTGTAAAGAGGATGCTTTACACGGTTCTCGATAGCAACAACGATTGTCTTATCCATTTTATTGCTTACCACTTTGCCGGTACGTGTTTTTCTCAAATTTCTTTCCACGGTTAAATCTCCTTTCTGAAATTCCGCCCGCCCTGCGGGCTATCTGAAATGATAAGGAACGCTCCAATATTAAGCATTTGCCTTCTGTGTCATAATGGTCTGGATACGGGCAATGTTCTTTCTTACTTCTTTGATTCTGGCCGTATTATCCAACTGGTTCGTTGCGTTCTGGAATCTCAAATTGAAAAGTTCTTTTTTAGCAGCGACTAATTCGTTTGCCAATTCTGCTTCTGATTTATTTCTTAAATCTTCTACATACTTACTCGTTTTCATTTGACACACCGCCTTCCAAATCTGCTTTAGAAACAATCTTACACTTACAAGGGAGTTTGTGCATTGCAAGACGTAATGCTTCTTTTGCAGCTTCCTCGGGAACTCCTGCGATCTCAAACATTACACGTCCAGGTTTCACAACTGCTACCCAGTATTCCAGGGAACCCTTACCGGAACCCATACGTGTTTCTGCCGGCTTTGCCGTAACCGGTTTGTCCGGGAAAATCTTGATCCAGACTTTACCGGTACGCTTTGTATAACGTGTCAGTGCAATACGGGCTGCCTCTATCTGGTTTGACTTAATCCAGCAGGGCTCTGTAGCTACCAGACCGTACTCGCCATAAGTAAGCGTGTTGCCTCTTAAAGCCTTGCCTGCCATACTGCCACGGAATTGTTTACGACGTTTTACTCTCTTAGGCATTAACATAACTATTTCTCGCTCCCTTCCTTGTTTTTAGTGGGAAGAACTTCGCCTTTGTATATCCATACCTTAACGCCAACCTTGCCGTATGTGGTGTCAGCCTCAGCGAAGCCGTAATCAATATCTGCTCTCAAAGTCTGAAGAGGAATCGTTCCCTCGCTGTAAAACTCGGTACGAGCCATATCAGCGCCACCCAGACGTCCTGAGCAGGAGGTCTTGATTCCCAGTGCGCCAGCCTTCATGGTTCTGCCCATGCAGGATTTCATTGCACGTCTGAAGGATACACGGTTTTCAAGCTGCTGCGCGATATTCTCTGCAACAAGCTGTGCATCCTTGTCGGGTCTCTTGATTTCCTTGATATCAACAAGAACCTTCTTGTCTGTAAGCTTTGCAAGCTCATTCTTGGTTACTTCGATTTCTGCACCGCCCTTGCCGATTACAACGCCGGGCTTTGCTGTGTAAATTACAACCTTAACCCTGTCGGATGCTCTTTCAATCTCAATCTTGGAAACACCGGCAGCATATAATTTCTTTTTCAGGTACTTTCTGATGTTATAATCTTCAACTAAATAGTCAGCGAATTCTGCTTCAGCGTACCATTTGGAATCCCAATCTTTAATAACACCGACTCTAAGGCCGTGAGGATTAACTTTCTGTCCCATAAATACTAAGCTCCCTTCCTTCCTACTTCTTCTCGTCCAAAACGATGGTAATGTGGCTCATCTGCTTTTCAATCCTGTAAGCCCGGCCCTGTGCCCTGGGTCTTACTCTCTTCATTGTAGGTCCTTTGTTTGCAAAGCACTCTGCAATATATAGGTTTGAAGGATTGAGGCCGTTGTTATTCTCAGCATTCGCAATTGCTGACTCTAACAGCTTCTTTATAACGCCGGAAGCATATCTGGGATTGTAGGTCAGAACTGCAAGCGCAGTCTGTACATCCTTGCCTCTGATGGCATCCAGTACGAAACATGCCTTCTGAACAGAAACCCTTGCGTAAGATAACTTTGCAGAAGGTCTTGTATCTTTCTGAGCATTTCTTTCTCTCTTAATTTGACTTCTATGTCCTTTAGCCATAGAATTGTCCTCCTTTCAACTTGTCGTTCGGGCAGCGCCCTAAACTCTCCGTTTATCTTACCTTGGATTTCTTTTCGTCTTTTCCATGTCCCCTGAAGGTTCTGGTTGCGACAAACTCACCAAGCTTGTGTCCTACCATATCTTCTGTTACATATACAGGAACGTGCTTTCTGCCGTCATGTACTGCAAATGTATGACCCACAAAAGAGGGGAATATTGTAGAGCGGCGGGACCAGGTTTTGATAACCTGCTTCTGTCCCGATGCATTCATGGCGTCTACCTTTTTCAGTAAGCTTGTGTCAGCGAACGGTCCTTTTTTCAGTGATCTAGACATTGTCTTTCCTCCTTAACTATTTGATAGCCTTGCCGTCTCTTCTTCTCACAATCAGCTTATTGGACTTGTTTTTCTTCTTACGAGTCTTCAAGCCGAGTGCGGGCTTGCCCCAAGGTGTGCTGGGACCCGGACGTCCGATACCGGTCTTGCCTTCACCACCGCCATGAGGATGGTCGTTGGGGTTCATAACGGAACCACGGACTGTAGGACGAATACCCATATGGCGCTTACGTCCTGCTTTACCGATATTAATCAGATTGTGGTCAGCATTGCCTACAACACCTACTGTTGCCCTGCATACCAGAGGAACCATTCTCATTTCGCCGGAAGGAAGTCTCAGTGTAGCGTACTTTCCTTCTTTTGCCATGAGCTGTGCGCTGTTGCCTGCAGAACGAACGAGCTGTCCGCCTCTGCCGGGATATAATTCAATATTGTGTAACTGGGTACCTACCGGAATCTCGGATAAGGGAAGGCAGTTGCCTACTCTTACTTCCGCTGTGGCGCCGTTCATTACCTTCATGCCGTCTGTCAGGCCTTCGGGTGCAAGAATGTATGCCTTCTGTCCGTCTGCATAACAGATTAACGCGATGTTCGCTGTTCTGTTAGGGTCATACTCAATACCAATTACAGTTGCGGGAATACCGTCTTTGTTTCTCTTGAAATCAATGATTCTGTACTTTCTTCTGGAACCGCCTCCGCGGTGTCTTACGGTAATCTTACCCTGATTGTTACGGCCGGAATTCTTTGCCAATGATACGCAAAGGGATTTCTCAGGAGTCTTCTTTGTAATCTCAGAGAAATCAGATCCCGTCATATTTCTTCTGGAAGGTGTATATGGGTTATATGTCTTAATTCCCATTGTTGTATCTCCTTTACTTGTGATTATTTGCGCAGCGCCCTGCGCCGCATACCTTAACCTGCCGGATATTCAGCCGATTTTATAAACCGGCAAAAATCTCGATATCCTTGCTGTCGTCCGTGAGCTGTACGATGGCTTTTTTGGTCTTGGCAGTCTTTCCATAGGTCATGCCGCGTCTCTTGGTCTTGCCTTCGCAGTTCATGGTGTTTACTTTCTTCACCTTGGCGCCGTCGAACATCTTTTCAACAGCTTCCTTGATCTGTGACTTATTTGCTTCCGGATGAACCAGAAAAGTATATTTCTTCTCACCCATACCAGCCATACTCTTTTCAGTGATAACCGGTTTGAGGATTACGTCATAATATTTAATGTCCGCCATTACCGTATACCTCCTCAATCTTTTCAACAGCAGCCTTGGTTATCACCAGCTTGTCAGCGTTCACCACGTCATATACGTTGATGGTGTTTGTCATCGCCGTCTTCACCTCAGGAAGATTCCTTGCGGAAAGAACCACGGTTTTGTAACGGTCGTCAGTGATATTATCCTTTGATAACACAACCAGTGCTTTGCCTGCGTTCAGGTTATCCATAACTGCCTTAAACTTTTTGGTCTTGATTTCATCAAACTGCAGCTCGTCAACCACGATAAGCTTGTTGTCATTCACTTTGCTGGTCAGCGCAGATGTCAACGCAGCTCTCTTTTCTTTCTTGTTTAACTTGAAAGAATAATCTCTCGGTACGGGAGCGAATACCACGCCGCCGCCCTTCCACTGCGGTGCTCTGATGGAACCCTGTCTTGCATGACCGGTTCCTTTCTGTCTCCAGGGCTTTCTTCCGCCGCCGGATACCTCGGAACGAGTCTTTGCCTTCTGTGTTCCCTGACGTTTATTTGCAAGGTGCTGTACGACTGCCATGTGAACTAAATGCTCATTTATCTTGGCGCCGAAAACGGCATCGCTCAACTCGATTGTGCCGACTTCCTTGCCTTCCATGTTAAAAACAGATACGTTTGCCATCTCTGTTAAGTCCTCCTTTCATCTAGACCCGTGTTAAGCTTCCACCTTAACGGTTTCTTTGATTGTCACTAAAGCCTTCTTAGGTCCGGGTACCGCACCTTTTACTAAAAGTAAGTTTTTCTCAGCATCCACTCTTACTACTTCCAGATTCTGAACCGTTACTTTTACGCAGCCCATATGTCCGGGCATTCCTTTTCCCTTAAACACGCGGCTGGGAGAGGAGCAGGCGCCGTTGGAACCCTGATGACGATGGAATTTGGAGCCGTGCGCCATAGGTCCTCTGTGCTGTCCGAATCTCTTGATAGCACCCTGGAATCCTTTACCCTTTGAAATAGCGGAAGCGTCCACCTTGTCGCCCGCGGCAAAGATATCTGCCTTAATCTCTGCGCCAAGTGTATATTCCTCTGCGTTTTCAAACTTAAATTCCCTGAGATATCTCTTGGATGTCACGCCGGCTTTCTTGAAATGTCCCTGCAGAGCCTTGGGTGTGCCATGTGCATGGATAATCTCTTTTTTGCCGCTTGCATCCTTGTTGATAATTCTGTCCTTCTTATCAACGAAGCCTACCTGTACAGCGCTGTAACCGTCATTCTCAACCGTCTTAACCTGCGTTACCACACAGGGACCTGCCTGAAGTACCGTTACAGGAACAAGTACGCCGTCTTCATTGAAGATTTGAGTCATTCCGACTTTTGTTGCCAAAATTGCTTTTTTCATGTTTTCCTCCTGTTTATTCTACAGCGGGACGCAAAACGCGTCCATACTAGTAGGGGATATTGTTTGGTCTTATCAAGAGAAATTATTTGGTTTTCATCTTGATATCAATGTAAACGCCCGCAGGCATTTCCAATCTCTGCAACGCATCAACCGTCTTCTGGGTCGGTGCAATGATATCAATCAGTCTCTTGTGGGTTCTCTGCTCGAACTGCTCGCGGGAATCCTTGTACTTATGCACTGCCCTTAAGATAGTAACCACTTCCTTCTTGGTGGGAAGGGGTACCGGTCCGCTCACCTGAGAACCGTTCTTCTTAACTGTTTCGATGATTTTCTTGGCAGATGCATCAACCAACTGATGATCATAAGCTTTCAGTGTAATTCTCATTACTTGACTTGTTGCCATAAAAAAAGTCGCCTCCTTTTCGCACTTTTACTTTAAGTACGACAAGCGGTGACTGTACACTCTCCCGTGTGTATCCTGATTACAGACACATCATATCTGTTTTCTTTCGTTTCTCACGGTTGTTTCTGCCTTGCGGCAGACATTATTGTCTGTACAGTGACTTGTCGTCAGTTTCCTAACTTGACATTCGCTCCACGGAAAACCTGCCATCCGGCATTACCATTGGCAGCAACCTCGCGTTTCATCGCTATCATGTCACAGCAAGGATTAGTATACATGGTATTTTCTAGGATTGCAAGGGGTTTTTGAGAAAAATTGTATTTTTTTATGTACAATTCAAAATTTTCTTTCTCTCCCGCCAATTTCGGTCAGTTTTCCGGAAAATACGCGGGAATATCATATTCTATCATTCTTTCTACCAGTCCGCGAAGCCGTTCCAGCTCTTCTTCATAGTTCTGCTTTGTCAGAAGATACTCACTGCCGTTAAGCTGATTCACAATCCACTGGTTGATATCTGCCGAAAAATGCATGGAATCCATATAGAAGTCCAGATTGCAGACGATATCCTCCTCCGCCAGAAAACTGTATAGATGTACATTCTCGCAGGCCGTCAGCACTTCCGCCGCCCTGCCCGCGGCATAAAGGCGCTCTTCAAGTCTGCCCTCCCTGTCCACGGAATCCCACCACAGCAGGGAATACGGCGGATAGAAAAAATAGAACTCCGTCTCAGGATGCGCTTCTGCCATCTGTGCAAGAAGCGACACATTGGCATCGATAACTTCCCGCTCGTCTGCTCCAAACTCCGCCGCAGCCGAGACAGACGGACGTTCATAATGAAGCAGCGCGTCTTCTTGGGAAAATGTTTTATACTGCGCCCAGTTGTAGCTCGTCCCTTCGTCATAATCCTGCTGCATGGACACCGCAATCTGATACGGAACGGATTCAAACAGCACATCCTTATTCAATAGGTAATTGACATCATCCAGAATATTGTTGTTGTACAGATAAAGCGGCATCCCTTCTCCGGTAAAATGATGCTCCGGACCTGCACTCAGGGCAAACAAATCCAGACTGTAGAACACATACCTAAGCTCATGGTTCTGATACGCCTCATCTAAATAGTACAGCAAATCCGCTGTGGACGCCGAACTCTTGATTCCCTTAATCGTCGTGCAGCCAAACGCCCCGTCAAGCCACCGGTTATTGTAATTTTCCGCCACCGAGGAACCGAGCAGAAGCCCGTCATATTTAAAATTCCTTATTGTCCCGATACACTGATATTCCGCCCTGCTGATAACCGCCTTGAGCCCTGCAGCCGGCGCATGATAATGATAAAACGGGTCTGTCAGAATGACAACCGCCGCAATCAGCAGAAAACATGATATGGACTGTATAAAAAAGCGCCTGACAAATTTTTTCTCCATAACGGCTCTCCTAAAAATTAAAATACAAAAAAGTACTGACTCCCGTAAGCGAAATCACCGACCACACAAACAGAATTGTCATTTTCCATGAAAACGCTGCAGTCAACTTTCTGTTCTCCAGACGTTCCTTTGTCGTCTTTCCCAAAGCCAGAAACAGGCTTAAGGCCAGAATGGCAAGGTAGACATACGCATGAAAGTTCCAGAGGAAAGCGGGAAACTTCATCGAAATTATCTTTGTCGGAATATATAACTCTGCGTAAGATAATTCATTGGCAATATAGTATACAAAATGATAACTGTCACCAGAAAACATCCGTTTCATAAAAAGCAGGCTGTCTGCAACGGAATCGCTTCTGAAAAACACAAAGGCAAGACACACAAATCCGAATGTAATGACCTGACAGACAAAGCGGCGCAGTCTGTGTAAAAAGCCGCCTTTTCCTGTCTCTTCTTTTCCTTGCTTTTTGACAACTCTGTCGTATATTGCATTGACCGAAACGCCCATGCCATGCAGAAAGCCCCACAGGACAAAGCTCCAGTCCGCGCCATGCCACAAACCGCTCAAGAGAAAAACTATCATGGTATTGAGAACAGTTCTGAGCGTGCCCTTCCGGTTTCCACCAAGCGGAATGTAGACATACTGTGTAAAAAATCTGCCCAGCGTCATATGCCATCTTTTCCAGAACTCTTTCACGGAAGCGGACTTATACGGCGCATTAAAATTGTCCGGTATCCTGATTCCAAACATCCGGCCGATTCCAATCGCCATGTCGCAGTAACCGCTGAAATCAAAATATAATTCAAGCATAAAGGAAACCGCAACCATGACCGCGCCCGGCGTATCCAGCTTTGCAATTTCTGAAAATCCATAATTGACGGCTTTTGCCAGCGTATCCGCCAACAGCACTTTTTTAGACAGCCCAAAGACAAAATAGCAGATGCCCTGCGCAAAATCCTCCATCGCAAATTTACGCTTTTGGATATCTTTGAACTGGGGAATGATTTCTGAGTGCAAGACAATCGGACCGGCTATCAACTGTGGAAAGAAAGTCACAAAATTTAAATAATCAATCAGACCGTAGTGAGGCGCCCTGCCCTTGCACCTGTCTATCACAAAGGAAAGCTGCTGAAATGTAAAAAAGCTGATTCCAAGCGGCAGAAGAATATGTTTATATGTAAAATCCGCATGAAATACAGCGTTTAGATTCCCGATGAAAAAGTCGTAATATTTAAACACACCGAGAATCCCGATATTCACAATACAGCCCGCTGTCAGTACCGCCTTACAAAACGCAGGTTTTTCCGTCTTTGTAAGCAGAAAGCTGAACAGGTAGTTTACCGCACAGCTCAGCAAAATCACAGCAAGGTAATTTATGTTAAAATATGCATAAAACCACAGCGACATAGCAATCAGAAAAATTTGCGCCATATGATACTTTTTCAATTTGTTCAGCCCATACCAGCCAAGCAGCGAAACGGGAAGAAACAAAAAAATAAAAATATAAGAATTAAATAGCATAACCGCCCCGTTATTTTTACAAATTTTTACTCATTCTATCAAATTTCTCAGGGGAAGTCAAAACAAACGCCATAACTTCACATTGTATTTCTATCCATATTGTTGTATATTTACATAAACGGCCGTCCGACACGGTTCTACATTATTATAATAGGAAGAAAAGGACTTTATCATATGTGGATTGCAGATAATTGGAAGGATTATGAAGTACTGGACACCTCTTCGGGAGAAAAGCTGGAACGATGGGGCAAATATATACTGGTTCGCCCTGACCCACAGGTCATCTGGGACACGCCCCACTCGCATAAGGGCTGGAAAAAGAAAAACGCGCATTACCACCGCAGCCAGAAGGGCGGCGGCGAATGGGAGTTTATTGATTTGCCGGACGAGTGGGCTATCCGCTACCGGAATCTGACCTTTCACTTAAAACCCTTCAGCTTTAAACATACCGGCCTTTTCCCGGAGCAGGCGGTCAACTGGGACTGGTTTTCCGAATTGATTCGAAACGCCAAAAGACCCATCCGCGTACTGAATCTTTTCGCCTACACGGGAGGCGCTACCCTTGCCGCCGCAGAAGCAGGCGCACAGGTCACCCATGTTGACGCCGCAAAAGGCATGGTTGGCTGGGCAAAAGAAAACGCGGCTGCCTCCTCTCTTTCGGACGCACCAATCCGCTGGCTGGTGGACGACTGCATAAAATTTGTGGAGCGGGAAATACGACGCGGCAGCAAATACGACGCCATCATCATGGACCCTCCCTCCTACGGGCGGGGACCCAAAGGCGAAATCTGGAAAATGGAGGACAGCATTTGGCACTTCCTTGAACTGACGGTTCAGATATTATCCGATGAGCCGCTGTTTTTCCTGCTGAATTCCTACACCACGGGACTTCAGCCCGCCGTACTCTCCTACCTGCTGAACATGACGGTTGGAAAGCGTTTCGGCGGCACGGTAGAAGCAGCGGAAATCGGGCTGCCTGTGTCGGAAAGCGGGCTTGTCCTTCCCTGCGGCGCATCCGGACGCTGGCATCGATAATTGGAGGAATAAAAGCTCACATATCAAAGCTTTTAAACTTCTCGTAAATATTTTCATACTGCTCGTTGATTTCCATGTAACGTTCCATGGTCACATCGCGCTCCTTTTCGTAGTCCCGTATGATGGCATCAAAATTACCTATGACTACCTGTACTATCTGGCTGCATATCTTTCCGTTTTCTGCATCCGAAGTCAGGATATCTTTTATTTTCTCCGCCGGAAAGGAATCCTTGTAGCTTCTCTTTCCGTAGAGCGCGCTCAAAATATCCGCTACTGCCGCAGTTCTTTCAAGCTGCGAAAGCTCTTCCGCCCCAATCCCTGCGGGATACCCCGTTCCGTCAAGCTTCTCATGATGCTTGGCTGCAACGTCTACAATCCTGTCGTCAAGAACCCCTCTTAAAATTTTGTCGGAAATCACCACATGCGCCTTCATAACCCGCATCTCTTCGTCTGTCAGGCGTCTCGGCGCCTCCAAAATGGAGAGAGGTATCACAATCTTGCCGATATCATGTAAAAGCGTGCCATAGTAAAGAATCTGCAAATCCGTGGTCGATACCCGAAGCAGCCTGCCGATTGACAGCGCAAAGTTCTTGGTCGCCATCGTGTGAATAACGGTCTGCTGGCTTCTGAAATCAATGGAATACACAAGCATCTCGAGGAAGCCCTTCTTTTTCTTCTCATTTAAGTTTATCCCATCAAAAAGACTTGCCAGCTCCTGCTGGTATGCATCCGTCTTCATTTTTTCCATGAAATTAAACTTGGACTGTGCCAACTGAAAGAGCTCCATGGCACGCGCAGAAAACTGTATATTATTTTGTTTTACAAAGTAATCCTTCTCCATGCCATGCCCTTCCATGCGCATGAATACGTCCATTTTATCTGCAAGCGCCAGAAATTCCGTTTCCTTCAGCCGCCTGCTCTTGATATGTTGATGCAGGTGATACGGCAGGTGGTGATAAAGCACAATTTCCGCCATATCATCTACCGGAGAAAGATATTTTAAAAATAGGTAACCATATATGG
>CAMWLB010000072.1 GCA_947174985.1 uncultured Lachnospiraceae bacterium
CTTTTCTTCCTCGTAGGTTCTGCTGTCGCGGCGGCTGTCCTTTTCCTCTCCGCGGCCTCGGCTGCGAGGGCGTTCTCCTCGTTCTTCCTCGCGTCCTCTGCCTAAGCGGCGGCTTCTTCTACCTTCCTGCCCGCCTTCTGCGCCTCTCCTGCGCTCTCCGCGGCGTCCGAATATGCCTTCCTTCTTCGGCTCCTCTACTACGATTTCCTGAATATTATCACCCACCTGCATCCTGACAAGTGCTGCCAGAAGCTCCATCGGGTCTGCTCCCAGCTCCGTGATTTTTTCTTCTATTTTTTCCTTTAAATTCTCTAAATCAGTTACCTCTGCTTTTTCCACAGCGGACGCAATCACCTTGTCCACCTTGACGTCCATGACCTGCTTTGCCTTCGGCACTCTCATTTCCGTCATCTTTGTCTTGCAGACTCTCTCAATATCCCGAATTCGGTAGAGGTCCCTTCCATAGGCAAAGGTGAATGCCATGCCTTCCTTGCCGGCACGTCCGGTTCTTCCGATTCTGTGGACATAGTACTCAATATCCTGCGGCACATCATAGTTAAATACCGCCTCCAAATCGTCAACGTCAATTCCGCGCGCCGCAACGTCTGTTGCTATCAGGATTTCCAGACTGCCGTTTTTAAAACGGTTCATCACAAAATCTCTCTGCTTCTGTGTCATGTCACCGTGCAGCCCTTCCGCCTGATAACCGCGGTTTTTCAGATTTTCTGCCAACTCGTCCACCATTCGTTTTGTATTGCAGAAAATGATGGAACGCTTAAAACCGTGCAGTTCCAAGAGCCTGCTGATAACCTCTTCCTTATAAACACTTTTTACAACAAAATAGTACTGCTTTATCAGCGGTATGGTCAGCTCCTTTTTGGTCACTTTTATCAGCTCGGCATCCTTCTGGTATTTATCCGTAATATCCAGAATCGCCTGCGGCATGGTGGCAGAAAACAATGCTGTCTGATGCTCGTTTTCAATCTCGCCCAGAATGGTTTCCATATCTTCACGGAATCCCATGTCCAGCATCTCATCTGCCTCGTCAAGTATCACCATTTTCACATTCTGAAGCTTGATAGTATGCCTGCGCATATGATCCATCACACGCCCGGGCGTTCCGACTATAATCTGCACGCCGCCCTTCAGCGCCTTAATCTGCCTGCTGATATCCTGCCCGCCATAGATAGGAACCATCTTCACGCCATGCATATATTTGGAGAACTTTCTAAGTTCCTCCGCCGCCTGGATTGCCAGTTCTCTGGTCGGACACAGAATAATGCCCTGCAAGCTTCTGTCATTTTCATCTATTCTCTGCAGCATGGGAATTCCAAATGCCGCCGTTTTTCCCGTGCCAGTCTGTGCCTGCCCTATGACGTCCCTTCCTTCCATTAAAATCGGTATCGCCTGCTTCTGGATAGGCGTCATATTTTCAAAACCCATTTCTTTTACTGCACGGAGAATCCTCTCGTCTATTCCCGAATTCTCATATCCCATATCTTCCTGTGCCTGCTCTTTTGCACCGGTTTCTTCGTCTACTTTCATTTCATCAAAATCCATGCTATACCATGCCTTTCCGTCAATCCAATGTAGCAAAAAAACAACGTCCCGTGTAAAGGACGTTGTCTGTCTACTTTTACGAACCGACTTATTGTATATTACTTTTATTGAAAAGTCAAGCCATTTTTATACTTTGAAAACATTCATGGAGCTTTCCAGTTCTCCGGCAACCTCCTTCAGCTTACCCGCCTGCTCCGCCATATTCTGGACAATTGCGCCTACCTCTGTAGCGGAAGCAGAGGTTTCCTCTGTACCCGCTGCATTTTCTTCGGCAATAGCGGTCAGATTCTGTACCACATCAACCACATTTATCCTCGCCTCGTCCATCCTGCTGATGCTGTTGGAAATAGCGCTTATACTTTCTAAGGAAGTATCGATACCTTTCTTTACCTCCGCAAAGCCCGCGCCGGTTCTTTCCACATTGGCACTCTGCCTTGCAATGATTTCCCTCACACTATCCATGGTTTCTACTGCTTCCTCGGAATCGCGAATCAGGGAATCTATGATCTCTTCAATTTCCCTTGCAGATTCATTAGACTGCTCTGCCAGCTTCTGTATCTGAGATGCTACCACCGCAAAACCACGTCCCTGCTCGCCTGCTCTTGCCGCTTCGATGGAAGCATTTAAGGAAAGCAGATTTGTTTCTTCCGCAATAGAAGTAATCATGGTTGTCGCTTCCCGAATCTTTAACGCAGACTCGTTGGTCGTATTGGTCTGCTCGGAAATCTTTTCAATCGCCTCTCTGGTCTGCACATTCGTATGATCCAGTTCCTTCAGCGTTTCCAGCGCTTCAACGCTCGCCCGCTGCATCGCATCCGCATTGGAATTAAGGCTGTTGACCTGTTCTCCTGTTTCCTCCACCATATTACCGATTAAAATAACGTTTTCGGTTGCTTTCTGTGTCTCCTCCGCCTGTGAGGTCGCGCCGTCTGCAATTTCACCGACCGCACGATCTACCTGACCAACTGCCTCACTGGTCTCCATGGTTTCGCCGCTTAAGGTCTCCGCTGCCTCATACAAGCTTCTGCTCTGCTTTTTAATCTGTGCATACACCTTGACAAGCTCTTCCCGCAGTCCGGAAATGGCACGGCTCATCTGCCCCGTTTCATCCTTGCGCCTGTTCAGCTTCTCCTGCGTCTCATCTGCAGTAAAGTCCATTTCTGCAAGCTTGAGAACATTTTTAGCCAGCATATTGATAGGTCTTACCACCAGCTTGCCAAGTCCGAAACCAAGCAGACCGCAGACTACCAACACAATAATACCGCTCATATAGGAACGTCGCATCATCATATTAACTCTGCTGAAAATCTCGCTCTCATCCGCAGTGATTACCAGAATGTAGTTGCCGTTGCCGCCCACATAATAGGAGGCATACTTCTCAACCCCTTTAAAATTATAAGTTATAATCGCCGGTTCCGGTATCCTGCCTTGTGAAATCTCTCCCACCAGACCCTTTACCACTTCGTTTTCTACGGACTGTCCGATTTTGTCTGCGGTTGGATGGTAGAGCATAATTCCCTGTGCATCTGTTATGTACGCATAGCTGGACGCTGCCCCTTTGATGCGAACATCCTTAAACATCTCGCTCAGCGAAACAGCCGCTAACGCCTGTTCCTTTCCTTCCCTTGCAACCTTCTCCTCCAAATTCCTTCCATAGACAACTGCCATGTCGTACATATAATTTTCTGCATTTTCGGCAATGTTTTCATTTATCAGAGGAAGGAAAGTCCAAACCTCCAAAAGCCATGTCGCACAAACACCGACTACAACACACCACAAAATTTTAATTACAATAGAATGAATCAATCCTACTTTTATTCTTTTTTTCATAAATAATACCCGTGCCTTTCCCGTCTTCACCTGCTGTATGTACATTGCTGCTGTCCAAAATTTACAAATGCCAAACAAGCCGTTAGGCTTATTTGGCATTTTACTTCGCTTATACAACTGTCGAACTAATATGTAAAATAAGAATAACTGTCCCTATTATATCGTAAATTGGCAGGAATTACAACTATTATCTGTCCATCTCCGCAACACGCCCCGTGGACTTATGCTCCTTTATGATTCCTTCTATCTCCTTTAAGTCTGTAGAAAGCAAATCCCCGGGTATCGTATTTTTCAGCGCGCTGGTTGCATTGCCGAATTCCAGTGCTTTTCCATAGTCGCCTTCATGTGCCAGCAGACCATAAAGCACACCTGAAATATAGGCGTCGCCGCTTCCGATTCTGTCTACCACCTCAATGTCGGCATACGGCGCTTCCTCATAGAACTTATCGTCCTTGGCGCTGTAAATAATCGAGCCAAAGGTATGGCGTTTCGGACTATGCACAATACGCTGGGTGGACGCCACAATCGAAATCGGATACTCCTCGGTAAAGCTCTTCATAATACTCTTTGCGTCCCCTTCCTTTAAGAACGTAAGCCGCGCCGTATCCTCGGAACAGAAGAAGATATCCACATAGGGCAGGATTCCTTCAATACATTCTTTTGCCTCTGCTCCCGTCCAAAGGTTGCCGCGGAAATTGACGTCAAAGGATATCAGGGCGCCCTGCTCCTTAAACCGCTTCATCATTTCAATGGCCGTCTTTCTGCACTGCTCACTGAGCGCCAGTGTGATGCCGCTGGTATGGAAGCAGCGTGCAGAACTGTAAAGCTCATCGGTATAGTCGGACACATCAATCTTGTTGACGGATGTATTTTTTCTGTCATATACAATGCGGGGTTTTCTCGGATACGCGCCGCTCTCGTAATAATATACGCCCAGCCTTGCATCCTTGTCGTCATCATACACCAGATAATCGTCGCTGACGCCGCACTGGCGCACACGGTTCTTGACATAAGTTCCTAAATCATTCGCCGGCAGCTTGGAAATAATACCGCAGCGCAGTCCCAGCATGGCAGTGCCCGCAATCGCATTCATCTCCGCGCCGCCTACCTGCTTGCCCAAACTGTCCCCTCTGGTGATTCTCTCATTGTTCGGCGGCGACAACCGAAGCATCAACTCTCCCAACGACACCAAATCGAAATCTTTCTTCATGACCCATACCTCCTTGGATTTTTCTTTATCTTATACGCTTCTCCGCTCTCTGTAAGTGCTTACATTTTATGCTTTCATTATAGCATGATTCGGTTTTTACGTAAAGAAATAAAATTTCAACTTTAGGTTGCGTAACCGCACGCTGCAGTTGGTAGAACGCCCACCGTTTTTTTGATAAAATAGGCAAAAGGAGGAACACGATGAAATTATCAGATAAAATTCAATATTTAAGAAAAGAAAAAGGACTTAGTCAGGAAGAACTTGCCGAAATATGTGGTGTCAGCCGACAGTCCATATCGAAATGGGAGGCGGATATCACCCTGCCGGAAATTGAAAAGTTAATTCTGCTGAGCGACACTTTTCATGTAAGCACCGACCTGCTTCTCCGCGATGATTACGAGGTGAACGGCACCAAAGAAGCGCATACCTGTGGTGCAAACGCATTGCAAGTATACAAACCTCAGTTTTTTGAAGGCACTTTAATTAAAGAAAGCATAGAAGACGACAGTATCATAGACTACCTGTCCGTCAACAAGGTGGAATTATGGCATACCGGTGGGAAGCCCTGTTACTGGACCGTTCTTTTCTTCACTTCAGAGCGCAGGGATATCCCCCAGCTTTTCTCCAAAGTCATGCTTTCAGGAGAAGGTGCAAACTGGTTCGTCGATTTCAAACGCGGCAGCAAAAAATACATTGTATTCCGCGACAAAATTCTGTCCTACACCATCGGTAATCCTGGGGAAAAAGAAGCCGTGTGTGCAGAATGTAGGAAAATGGGAATTTCTGATGAGGAGATGGGGTGGAGCGAGTGAGTGTTTCAGAAAAAATTCAGGGGAACCAAAGGTTCCCCCGAATAAAAACAATAAACCAAAACACCGATATAAGCAAAATCACGATTCTATTTTAAACACATTCCATATATTCTATGTAATCTTCTTCACTGGCAAATAAGATATACTCACCATCCACATATCCCATATAGCCGCTTGCTGTTACATAACCTTTCATATCTGTCACCTTCCTTTCATGGTTTTTGTTTACCGTTCTATTGGAAGGATAACATTTTCATTGTCCATTAATCCGTACTTTTGATTCTGCGGCCGGTCCATTAATTGTAAAATTAAACGCCGGAAACATTTACAATCCGCAATCATAAAAAGCATTTGGTTTCAAAAGGTACTCCTTTCGCTCCCAAATGCTTTTCCATCAATTTCGTTTCCAAATTTTATTCTACTTTTACAGAAAATCCCTCATATATCCCTGCAGGTACTTCTTCACCAAAAGGATATTCCTCCATGGTATCATGTTCAAAATTGTAGACTGTCACAATCTTTCTGTCGGGGTCAGCCACCCAGTACTCCCTCACCCCAGCCGTGCGGTACTTAAATAGCTTTTTATAATAATCCGTTTGTTTACTGCTGGGCGATACGATTTCAACAATCCAGTCCGGCGCGCCGAAACAGCCTTTATCATTTAACTTATTGGAGTCGCAAATAATGCTGATATCCGGTTCCACATAGTTTTTATCATCTTCATTTAAGAATACGGCAAATGGGGCCAGATACACTTTGCACCCGCCATTTTTAGAATCAATATAATCAGCTATTTTCCGCGACAACGAGAAAATAATATCTTGATGCACCCTGCTTGGCGGCGCCATATAATAAATCTTTCCATCGATCAATTCCGCACGTTCCCCTTCCGGCAGTGCGTAAATATCGTCAACGGTATAGATTTGTTCTTTTCTTAATGCCTCCATCGTCACACCTCCGCTTCTACCAATATTATAATTCTTTTTGCAGCACAATACAACAAAGAAACGGAAAAACACACCCTACCTTTTAACCGCAAAATGCCGGTAAACCTTCATAATCACCTGCACCGCACAGGTCACCAGAATGACGGCAAAGGCAATCACGCCCGCCTCACGCATAACAAGGTTTAAGTACTCGGCAGATTCCGCGGTATTGTTCAAGACCAGATTTGTCGTCATATAGTACAAATCACTTCCCGGTATCAGGGGAATCAGCATAGGTACCAGCAGGATAATAACCGGCGCTTTCATAACCCGCGCCAGGATTTCTGCAAGCACCGCTACCGTAAGCGCTGCGCCCAGAAGGGCAGCGATTTTATCATTGTAAATATGGTGCAGTACAAGGTATACGCTCCATGAAAGCGCAGCTCCCAGCCCTGCTGCCACAAGCTTTTTCCCGCGCACGTTAAACAAGATAGAGAACCCCACCGCGCCGCACATGCCCGTCACGACCTGAACCACAGCCTGTCTCAAAGCACACCTCCTGTCTGCCACAGTACCAGCGCCACGCCAAAGGCGATGGCAACCGCTCTGATGACCGCCTCGCAAAGTCCGAGAAGCCCGCTGATTAAGTCGCCGCTAATCATATCCCGCAGCGAAGTAGTCAGCGCAAGTCCCGGTATCAGAAGCATAATATTTCCTATCATAATCTTGTCGGCAGAGACTCCCAGCCCTATATAGACAAAAATGAGCGTCACAAGCTCCGCCGATGCCGCGCATACAATGATTAGAATCAGATTCTGCACCTTCAGCCTTCTCCCCACAAGCTGGACACAGCGGACCACAAGACCACCCAGAAACGCCGCCGCCATATCCCGCACACTGCCTCCGAAAAAGGCGGAAAAAACCGCGGAACTGAAGCCGTAGGTCAAAAACACCAGCCAGCCCGGGTATCTCTTTTCCTGTCTGATATCCGCAATCTCCTCCAAAAGTGCGGAAAGCGGCAGCGCCTCTTTGCAGACAGCCCGTGACAGGGCATTGCAGCGCTCCACCTTGCGCATATCCGTCTCATAGGAATAAATTCTTCTGGTCTGCGTTTCAATACTGCCGTCCGGCTCGTGCATCGTCACCACGATGCTTGATGTAATGGTAAACACATCTACCTTGCTGTAGCTGTATGCTTCGCCCATGTGCTGTATCGTGTTTTCCACTCTGTTTACCTCGGCTCCCGCCGTCAGCATAATCTCGCCAACGTCCAATATAGCCGACAAAAGCTGCGCTGAATTTTCAATCATCACGATCCCTCACTTCCGCTCTGACAAATCCGAATTTCACTCCTCTAACAGCAGCTCTGCCATCTCGCTGAGCAGATGCTCGGTATCTCCTAAAAGCTGCTCCGCATTGACTGCCATTAGTCCGGCCTGCTCATATTTATAGGTAAAATAGGGATTACCGTATGCCGTAAAAAACAGCTTGTTTTTGTGCCGCCCAATCAGAATGGGAATTCCCTTCGGATTTACACCGGCATCCGCTTTAAACAAAAAGGTAATCCTGTCGTTTCTTCCCTTAACCTCCGTCATGCCAAGCGCATGTGCCGAAACCCGTATCAGGGAGATTCGAAGCAGATTGTCCACCGATTTGGGAATGGCGCCAAAACGGTCCAGAAGCTCATCTTTCATGTCATCCCGTTCCTTCTCATTTTCTATCGCCGCAATACGCTTATAAATATCCAGTTTCTGCACTTCGTTGACAATATATTCAGGCGGAATATAGGCATCCACGTCTATGTCCACCAATGTTGCAAAATCCGCAGCGGCCGAAATTCCCTGCACATTTTTTACCGCTTCATTCAGCATTTTGCAGTAAAGGTCATAACCGACCGCCTCCATATGCCCATGCTGTGATTTACCTAGCAGATTGCCCGCGCCCCGTATCTCCAAATCCCGCATGGCTATCTTGAAGCCGCTTCCCAAGTCCGTAAATTCCCGAATGGCATTCAGACGCTTTTCCGCCACTTCCTTGAGCATTTTGTCCCGCCTGTACATCAGAAACGCATACGCTGTCCTGTTGGAGCGTCCCACACGCCCGCGAAGCTGATAGAGCTGTGACAGCCCCATGTTGTCGGAATCGTGGATAATCATAGTATTCACATTGGAAATATCCAGTCCCGTCTCTATAATGGTGGTGGAAACCAACACGTCGATATCTCCGTTGATAAAATCATACATAATGCGTTCCAGTTCATGCTCCTTCATCTGCCCGTGGGCAAATGCCACCGCTGCCTCCGGCACCAATGTCTGCAGAGCCGCCGCCACGTCCGCAATGTTGTGAACCCGATTGTAGACATAGTATACCTGACCTTCCCTGGCAAGTTCCCTGACAATCGCCTCACGCACCATCTCCTCATTGTATTCCATCACGTAGGTCTGTATGGGCAGTCTGTCGTTCGGCGCTTCTTCCAGAACGCTCATATCGCGGATACCTATCAGGCTCATGTGCAGCGTTCGCGGAATCGGCGTTGCCGTCAGCGTCAGCACATCCACATTTTCCTTCAGCTTCTTGATTTTCTCCTTGTGAGCCACGCCAAAACGCTGCTCCTCATCGATTACAAGAAGTCCTAAATCCTTGAAAACCACATCATTGGACAGGACACGGTGTGTGCCAATCACAATGTCCACCATGCCCTTTTTCAAATCCTCTATCGTCTTTTTCTGCTCCGCCGCACTCCGAAAGCGGGACAGCAAATCCACCCGCACCGGAAAATCCTTCATTCTCTGGGCAAAGGTATTGTAGTGCTGCTGCGCCAGAATTGTGGTGGGAACCAGATAGACGACCTGCTTGCCTTCCTGAACGGCCTTGAACGCTGCGCGGATTGCAATCTCCGTCTTCCCGTAACCCACATCTCCGCAGATAAGCCGGTCCATAATCTTCCCACTTTCCATATCCGCCTTTGTGTCCGCGATGGCAAGAAGCTGATCCTCCGTCTCCTCGTAGGGAAACATTTCCTCAAATTCCTTCTGCCATACGGTGTCGGGGCCATACTGAAAGCCCTGCGCCTGCTGTCTTACGGCGTACAGTTCCACCAAATCCTGCGCCACGGCATCCACCGCCGTCCGCACCTTCGTTTTTGTCCTTGTCCACTCCTGCGTCCCCAGCTTGTTTAACTTGGGCGCCTTCGTGTCTGCGGATGCATACTTCTGGATCACATCAAGCCCCGTCGCCAGCACATAGAGGTTGCCGCCGTCCCGATACTCAATCTTGATGTAGTCCTTGACTACCTTTTCCACCTCAACCTTTTCGATGCCGCGGTAAATCCCCAGTCCATGGCTTTCATGCACCACATAGTCCCCAACCTTCAGCTCCGCGAAATCCTTAATCTTCTGTCCTTCATATCTGGGCTTCTTTTTTCTTTTTTTCTGCTGTGCCCCGAAAATATCGCTCTCCGAAATCACGACAAAATTGAGCAGCGGATACTCAAAGCCCTTTCCCACATGCCCATAACAGGTCAGCACTTCTCCCGAAAGCACCTCCCGCTCAGGATTTTCCGTAAAGACAGCGGCAATCTCTTCGCTGCGCAAATCCTCCGCCAGTCTTGCCGCCCTGGTGCGGGAACCGGAGAGAAGAAGCACACGTGCGCCGTTTTTCCGGTAACGCTTTAAATCCTTCACAAGCGCCTCAAAGCTGTTGTTGTAGGAGGATATGCTCCTCACCGGAATGTCAAATCGCTTCTGCGCCTTAAATATCGTATTTTTCGGCTCCATGGCTGACAAAGCCACAAAAGGGATTCCCTGTATCACTGCGGCTGTTTCTTCCATGCCGTACAATACCCGCATCTGCCCGGGCAGGATATACCCCTTTTCGACCCTGTGGCCCATGCTCTCCCGAAATTCCATTTCCACTGCCGCCGCTTCCTCCCTAATGCGCGCCGGTTCGTCCAGAAACAGGCAGTAGCCTGCGGGAAGCAGCTTCAGCAGGCTTTTTAAACACTCCTCTTGATAGAAGTATCGAATATATCCCTCCAGCCCGCTCATATCCTGAAATTCCAATACCTGCTCTTTCAGTTCCCTGATGCGGGAGGCAATCCGGGCTGCCTCTTCCGTCTGAAACTTCTCCCGAAAGAGTTTTTCCTGCGCGGCAGCGTCGGCCTCTATTTTTGCAAAGCCCTCTTTTAGTTCCTTTTCCGACAGCACAAATTCCAGCGCCGGATAAATCCGCACGGAAGAAAGCTGCTCGATAGAACGCTGACTCAAAACGTCAAAACTCCTGATGGATTCGACCTCGTCTCCCCACAGCTCAACACGATAGGGATTTTCTTCCGTAACGTCAAAAATATCCACAATGCCGCCTCTTATGGAAAACTGTCCCGGCGACTCCACCTGATGGCTCTTTTCATACCCCATTGCCACCAGCTTTTTCGACAGCACACTCTCCTCCATGGCAGTTCTTTTATCAATAAAAACCGTGTCCGTCTCCACATTCCATGCCGCCTGCGGCGTCATAAGCGCCGCAAAGGTAGTAACCAGCGTAAACGGCCGTCCCTCCGTTATCCTTCGTAACACCTTGATACGCTCGCTGGTCAGTCGGTTGCCATGTATGTCGGCCTGAAAAAAGATTAAATCCTTCGCCGGATACAGCATTACATTTCTGTCATAAAATTTATATTCTTCGTAAATCTCCTTTGCCCGAAAATAGCTGTAGGTGACAATGACCTTATGGCGGACGCCTTCG
>CAMWLB010000073.1 GCA_947174985.1 uncultured Lachnospiraceae bacterium
CATAAAAATACTAAATCAATTCTATGAAAGCTCTCTCCGTGGCCCCCCTCTATAACAAAAAGCAAATCTTTACATTTAACCTCTATTCCTGCCTCTTCCCTGACTTCTCGTTCAACAGTCTGAGGAAGCATTTCCTCGCTATCTTGACCGCCGCCAGGCAAAATATACCATTCTTCTTTGCCATCATTCAACTTTATTGCAAGCAATTTATCATTTTGAATGATAACTGCTTTTGCAGAAGTGCGTATTTGTCTTGACATATTTATCATCCTTTCAACTTTTCTGTTGAATAAGTTCCCATGTATGTATCTCATTTAATGTCAATTTTGTCAATACAATTATAACCTACTTTGAACGAGTACACAATTCTGAAAAGGGAGTAAAAAATAACGAAAATAAAGATTGCAAAAATACATTTATCCGTATATAATAGCGATAAGAGGAAAACCATATCCCAATTGTGCCATGAAAGGAGATTATGGCACAAAAGAAACAATTTAAAGATTTGGATTTAAGTAATGCGTTTTTGTTCGCAGCAGCATTGGAGGACGAAGAAACCTGCAGGCTGGTGCTGGAGTGTATTTTAGGAACGCCGGTGGGAAAGGTCAAAGTAAAGACAGAGCGTAATGTCTTGTTCAGCTCTGATTTCCGCTGTGTGCGGCTGGATGTTTTCGCCAGTGATGAGTGGAATGTGGATTACAACTTGGAAATGCAGAACACAGACGAAAAGAACCTTCCGCAGAGAAGCCGCTACCATCAGGCGGAGATGGACCTGTCGTCCTTAAAGCCGGGGCAGGACTTCAAAGAGTTAAAGCCCAGCGTGATTGTGTTTATCTGTAGTTTCGACCCTTTCGGAAAGGGGCTGTACCGCTACACCTTTGAGCCAAGATGCTTAGAGTTGGACTTTCCTTTGGAAGATGGCACGAGGCGCATTTTCCTAAGCACAAAGGGTACGAATGAAAGTGATGTACCGAAAGAGCTTGTTAGCTTTTTGCGGTATGTTATGGATTCCACGGATGCCTATGTAGAGCGGACAAAGGAATGGAAGCTTGGGAAAATCCACGAACGGATAAAAACTCTGAAGCAGAGCAGGGAACTGGAGGAAAGGTACATGCAGTTTGAAGAGTTGCTGAAAAGAGAACATGACGAAGGGCTGGAGCAGGGCTATAAAAACGGCTGTGAAAAGACAACAGCGCAGATGCTGGAGCTGGTTTCCCGCATGATAGCCGACGGGAAGACGGATTTGATTCCCCACCTTAAGGAAGAAGTTTTTTATCAGGAAATGTTAAAGGAATATCATCTGTAAATCTAAAACAAATCTGCGCCCGATACTGTGTCTTACAGTATCGGGTGTCAAAGTGAATCAAAAATATTTCTATCAATCAATTCAACAAATATGGCACGAGGGATATGGTTTTACTTCTTATCTATACAAACTCCCACCATAAAAAAATCAAAAATCCCTTGTAAATCGCCGCCACTTCCTTTACAATGAATACACGGCTAGAGAGGCATTCCTCCACAAAGAAGGAGGAAAATATATGCTGTTAAAGAAAAATAAAATCATAGGGATGGTCTGTGCTGTTCTGCCGGTGGTTTTGCTGCTGGCTTGTGGTACAGTCAGAGAGACTTCGGGTATTGTGACGCTTTTGGGAGAGCAGGAGTCTGCCTCCGCGAGTGCATTGCCGGTGGCGGGAAGCTATGCGGGATGGGAAGAAGAGGAGCAGACTGTTTTTGTGCATATTTGTGGGGAAGTGGTTTACCCGGGCGTGTATGAGGTGCCTGCCGGGAGCAGGCTCTTTGATGTGCTGGCTTTGGCGGGCGGCTTTACGGAAGAGGCAGCGGTGGACAGCGTGAATATGGCGGGACAGGCTCTGGACGGGATGCAGGTGGTTGTTCCCTCACTTACTGCGGCAGAGAAAGCGGCAGAAGAAAAGGCGCAGGAGCGGAGCGGGCTTGTCAATATTAATACGGCGACGGAGGCGGAGTTGTGTACGCTTGCGGGTATCGGACCGAGCCGCGCGGCGGCCATCATCGCATACCGTGAGGCTCACGGCGGTTTTTCTTCCATAGAGGAAATTATGCAGGTGGACGGCATCAAGAGTGCGACCTATGAAAAACTGAAAAATAAGATATATGTGGAATAATTGAGGGAATGATAAAAAAGAGGAATTGCAGGTTCCCCGAACGGGAGGAGAAATGGGAAAGAGAGTATTAATTGTAGATGATGAAAAGTTGATTGTGAAGGGCATCCGTTTCAGTCTGGAACAGGACGATATGCAGGTGGACTGCGCCTATGACGGCGAGGAGGCGCTTGCATATGCAAAAAGCAATCCCTACGATATTATACTTTTGGATATTATGCTGCCGAAGCTTACGGGTTTTGAAGTATGCCAGCAAATCAGGGAGTTTTCAAATGTGCCGATTATCATGCTGACGGCGAAGGGCGACGATATGGACAAGATACTCGGGTTAGAGTACGGTGCGGACGACTATATCACAAAGCCTTTCAATATATTAGAGGTCAAAGCGAGAATCAAGGCAATCATGCGCAGAACGGAGCCGAAAGCAGCTTCAGGGGAGAAAGCCGGCAGTCTTGAGAGCGGCGCCATGCGTTTAGACTGCGAGGGCAGGCGCGCCTATGTTTCCGGCAGGGAAATCGGGCTGACAGCCAAAGAGTTTGAAGTGCTGGAACTTTTGATGCGCAATCCCAACAAGGTTTACAGCAGGGAGAAACTCTTGAAGCTGGTGTGGGGAACCGACTATCCGGGCGATGTGCGCACGGTGGACGTGCATATCAGGCGGCTGCGGGAAAAAATCGAAGAGAATCCAAGCGAGCCTAAGTTTGTGCATACAAAGTGGGGCGTAGGTTATTATTTCTTAGCGGAATAGAAAAACATGAAATGGAAATTAAAACTTAAAAAAATTTTGGGCAGGATTACGTTTTTCAGAAGTCTGCGGTTTCGCCTGTTCGTCATATTTCTGGTGGTGGGTATAGTGCCCAGCGTTTTGATGCGCTATGGTATTATGGAAAATTATGAGGAACATGCGATTGCCCTGCGGACGACTACGGTGCAGACGCAGCTTCGTATACTTGCCAATCATCTGATTACGTACAATTATTTACAGGACAATTCTTCCGAGGTCGTGGGCGCGGAGTTAGACATGCTATCCAATCTTTATGAAGGGCGTGTACTCATTATCGGCGGCAATTTCAAGGTTGTAAAGGATACCTATGCCATCAGCGAGGGCAAAATCATTATATCCGAAGAGGTGATACGATCCTTCGGCGGCGAAAGCCTGTCCAATTATGACAGGGAGCACGGTTTTATTGAGATGACCACGCCGATTATGGAGACAGTAAAGGTCATGACAGATGAGGGCGAAGTCGAACAGAGCTATGTGCGCGGCGTTATGCTTACCAGCATCTCGTCGGACAGCATCATGACGACGAAGGAAGTGTTAAACAGAAAGGCATTGATTCTGGAAGCGCTGATGATTATGGCGATTATTGCGATTGCCATCGTGTTGTCCAATCTCCTCACACGTCCTTTTGGACGGGTTACGCAGGCGATTAGCGCAATAAAGGCAGGGTATACCGACGAGAGCATATCCGTACCGGATTATCTGGAGACGGAGCATATTATGACTGCTTTCAATCAGCTTTTAGGGCGGATGAAGGTGCTTGACAAATCGCGCCAGGAGTTTGTGTCCAATGTGTCCCATGAACTGAAAACGCCGATGGCATCCATAAAAGTACTTTCGGATTCCCTGATATCGCAGCCCGATGCACCGGTTGAAATGTATCGGGAGTTTATGGGAGATATCGCTGCGGAAATCGACAGGGAGAACAGGATTATAACAGACCTCTTATCGCTTGTCAAAATGGATAAGACGGTAGCGGATTTAAATATCAGCACGGTAAATATGAATGAGTTGACGGAACTCATTTTAAAAAGACTGCGTCCGATTGCAAGGAAAAAGGATGTTGAGATTGTGTTTGAGAGCATCCGGCCGGTAACAGCGGAGGTAGACGAAGTCAAAATGTCGCTGATTATCTCAAACCTGGTGGAAAATGCCATAAAATATAACAAAGACCACGGTTCCGTAAAGGTAACGCTTGATGCGGATCATCAAATGTTTTCGCTGGAGGTTTCGGATACGGGAATTGGTATGCCGGAGGAAGCGCTGGAGCATATATATGAGCGGTTCTACAGGGTGGATAAATCACATTCCAGAGAAATCGGAGGAACAGGGCTGGGACTTGCCATTACCCGCAGCGCCGTGCTGATGCACAGAGGGCAGATAACGGTGACAAGTCTTTTGGACGAGGGTACCACCTTTCTCGTAAAAGTGCCGCTCATCCACATCAAGACGGTGTAAATGCGAGGAGAATTGAGGATGAACAAAAAACGATATTATATCCTGCTGCTCATCGGTATGCTTTTGGTGGCGGCATGTGGCAGCAGCGGCAGGACGGACAGAAGCAGGGTGCGAGAGGTATATTATATTAACAATTCTGAGACGGGTGTGGAGATGCATGAGTATGAGATGCTCGCCGAGGATGCAGAAGGACAGCTCGCGGAGCTGCTGGAGCAGCTTGGCACAATGCCGCCGAAGCTGGAGTACAAGGCTCCCCTGCAGATGGGCTTTACCCTGCTTTCTGCTTATATTGACGGAGAAAAACTGTATCTGGACGTTAGTGAAGATTACCGCAGTTTAAGTGCGACGACAGAGATTTTGGTGCGTGCGGCGTTAGTCAGGACGATGTCCCAGGTAGAAGGCATAAAGTATGTAGCGATTACCGTGGAGGGCGGCCAGCTTCATGACAGTCTGGGAAATATAGTGGGACTGATGTCCGCGGAGCAGTTTATAGACAATGCGGGAAATGAAATTAACGCGTATGACAAGGTGCGTCTGCGGCTGTATTTTGCCAACGAGGATGGCACGGCGCTGGTTGCCACCAACAGAACCATGGCGTACAACACCAATATTTCGCTGGAGAGGCTGGTGGTGGAGCAGCTTTTATCAGGACCGGGCGCCGATGTGGCGGATGTGGTTTATCCCGTGATGAATCCCAATACCAAAATTGTAAGCGTCTCCGTGCGGGATGGTATCTGTTATGTCAATTTTGATGAAAATTTCTTAAACCAGACCTACAATGTATCCTCTGAGGTGGCAATTTATTCGATTGTCAATTCACTGGGAGAACTGACCAATGTGAATCGGGTGCAGATATCGGTAAACGGCGAGACGGACATTTTGTACCGTGAGAGCATAAGCTTAAGCACGGTATTTGAGAGGAATCTGGATTTGATTACAACAGTGGAACAGTGAGGTATAGGCTGTATGAAAAGACCGTTAGCGGCAGTATGTCTGGCGGTAATCCTTTTGATGGCAGTCTGCATGTGGCTGCATCCTCCGGCATACGCCTCCTATGGGGAGGCGTCCGGAGAGGAGGTATATCTGACCGGACGTGTGTATAAAAAAGAATATAAGGGTGGTCAAAGAACGCCCGTCTTACTTATCTATGTAAAACCAAAACATCTTATTTTTCAAAAAGAAGCAATTCCTTTTTATGACAATTTCATATGTATCCTGCAGGAAGGCGGGGAAGAACCGGCGGTCGGAAGCTTTGTCACGGTGTGCGGCGTGCTGAAGGAGTATGAAACAGCGGGAAATCCCGGGCAGTTTGACGAGAGAAGCTATTATGCACAGATGGAAGTTTCCGCCTGTATAACTCATGCCAAAATTGTGGAAAACAGAGGCGGAAAAGACTTTTTGCGGGAAACGCTATGGCAGTTCAGGAATTTTTTGGGAAACGGGCTGGAAAGGATTTTTTCTGAGCAGGACGCCGCCTTGCTGAAGGGGATGCTGCTTGGGGACAGGAGCGCCATGGACGCGGAGACAAAAACGCTGTACAAGGAGGCTGGCATTATGCATATTTTTGCTGTCTCCGGCCTGCATATCACTTTTTTGGGAATGGGGCTTTACTATTTGCTCAGAAAAGCATACATGCCCGTCATACCCGCCGCGCTTTTCGGCGTCGCGATTATGGTGCTGTACGGTATGATGATTGGGATGCCGGTTTCTGCGGTGCGTGCTGTCGGCATGTTTGTATGCAGGCTTGCCGCCGAATGTATCGGAAGAACCTATGACATGCTGACGGCGCTTGCAGTCTGCGCAGTGGTTATGCTTGCCATGCATCCTCTGTATCTGTACCATGCAGGTTTTCTTTTGTCGTTTTCGGCTGTCTGTGCGGTTGCGGTGCTAAAGCCTGCCATACAGCCTGATAAGAAGCTGCCGCCACTTTTGGACAGCTTTTTCATGTCCCTTGCCATTACCGTATTTACGCTGCCGGTACAGTTATATTTTTACTATGAGGCGCCGATGTATGCGGTATTCTTAAATCTGGCTGTGATACCCCTTGCCGGAGCCGCACTGGTCTTGGGAACGGCAGCGCTTGCCATTTCCTTTCTGCTGCCGCAGGCGGCTGTAATTCCTGCATTTTTGGTACATATGATTTTTGCTTCCTACGAGGAAGGAAGTAGGTTTTTCGGCGGCATACCGGGCAGTATCCGGACGGTTGGAAAGCCGGAAGTCTGGCAGCTTGCAGGATTTTATCTGCTGATAGGTGTGCTCCTTTTCTGTAAAAAGCTTATATGGAAATATAAAACAGGCCTTTTGTGCGGTGCGGTTCTGCTTTTTGCAGTGAACGGCAGGACGGAGCTTCGCGTGACCTTTCTGGACGTCGGACAGGGAGACTGTATCTGTATGGAACTGCCCGACGGCAGCGCGTGGCTGTACGACGGCGGCAGCACAAGTGTATCGGGGACGGGAGCCTATCGGATAGAGCCCTTTTTAAAAAGCAGGGGGATAACCTATTTGGACGGCATTTTTGTAAGCCACCCCGACGAGGATCATGTAAATGGTGTGGAGGAATTGTTGGAAAGGGACGACATTGCAGTCGGGCTTCTGGCGCTGCCCTGTACGGAAAAGCAGGCGGAGAGCTTTTTGGGGCTGCTTTCTTTGGCGGAGGAGCGGAATATTCCGATTTTGTGGCTGGAAGCAGGCATGGAATGGGAAGAGGGCGGGGTAAGTATGTCGTGTCTGCATCCGGCGGGAAGCTTTGTGGGGGAAGATACCAATGCGGCGTCGGCGGTACTCTATCTGTCTTACGGCAGTTTTTCCATGCTGCTCACGGGAGATGTGGAGGGAACCGGCGAGGAAAAGCTTCTGCAGAGACTGAAAGAAGAGGAGATAGAAAACCTGTCGGTCTTAAAGGTGGCGCATCACGGCTCCAAATATGCGACAAAAGAGGAGTTTTTGGAAATTTTGACGCCGAAACTTGCCGTTATCTCGGCAGGGCGGGACAATACCTATGGGCATCCGCACGGTGAACTGCTTGACAGGCTCGCCGTGTGCGGCGCGGATATTATGGTTACGTATGAAAATGGAGCGGTTATGATTGAGACGGATGGGAAAACTATGCGGGTGAAAGGATTTTTGCAGCATTGATTTTCATTGAGAAGTACAGCGTTTTGTATTATAATGAACGAGTAAAAAAGTGAGCGGTGAATCCGGTTTTATGCTTTATAGGGAAATGAAATTGACGAAAACAGGAAAACGATAGAAGATGCAGCAAATTAACGAAGATATCAAAAGCGGACAATTTAAGCAGATGTACCTGCTCTACGGGGAGGAGGCTTACCTGCGCAGGCAGTATCGGGATAAGTTGAAAGAGGCTTTGGACGGCGGTGAGGCTTCCATGGGATTTTCCATGAATAGCCACAGCTTTGAGGGCAAGGATCAGAATATCGGGGAGATTATCGATTTGGCGGAAACCCTTCCTTTTCTTGCAGAAAGAAGAGTTCTGGTCTTTGAAAATACCGGATTGTTTAAGTCGGGCGGAGAAAAACTGGCGGAATATCTGGCGGAGCCGTCGCCTACGGCTTATTTTGTGTTTGCAGAGAGTGAGGTAGACAAGCGAAGTAAGCTTTTTAAGCAAGTGCAGAAGGAAGGCCGTGCGGTGGAATTTTCCACACAGGATGAGCACACCTTAAAGCGCTGGGTGGCAGGGCTTTTGAAAAAGGACGGAAAACAGATAACGGAGAGCTGCGCAGAATATTTTCTGGATAAGGTCGGCACGGATATGGGGAATATCCGGCTGGAGCTGGAAAAGCTGGTGTGCTTTTGCATGGACAGAAGCGTGGTGGAAAAAGAAGATGTGGATTTTGTATGCACAACCCGCATAAGCAGCCATATTTTTGACATGGTTGCCGCTATTGGCGACAGGCAGACAAAGAAGGCGCTTACACTTTACTATGAACTTCTTGCGTTGAAGGAGCCGCCCATGCGGATTTTGTTTCTGATAGCCAGACAGTGTAACACGCTTCTGCAGGTGAAGCAGTTGAAAAACAAAGGATTTGACAACAAAACCATCGGGACAAAGACGGGGCTGCCGGGGTTTGTGGCGGGCAAATACGCTGCGCAGGCGGCAAAGTTTAAGGAAAAGGATTTAAGGTGCGCAGTGGAAAAATGTGTGGAGTCTGAGGAAGCTGTGAAGACCGGAAGGCTGAATGATACCCTGAGTGTTGAGCTTCTGATTATGTCGGTGCTTTGATGCAAATTCGATACAAGCATATTGTATAGTAATAGATGATTGCGAAATAGAAAGGAAACGCGGTATGATTAAAATATTGATAGTGGAAGATGAAGAACCGATTTCCAATTTGATACGTATGAACCTGACGAAAGCGGGGTATCAGTGTCGGTGCGCTTTTGACGGGCAGGAGGCGGCGGATATGATGGCAGGGGGAAGCTATGATTTGATTTTGCTGGACATCATGCTTCCCAAGATAAACGGCTATGAGTTGTTAGAGTATGCACAGAGTCTTAATATTCCGGTTATCTTTATAACGGCGATGGGAACGGTGGAAAACAAGGTAAAGGGACTGAAAAAAGGGGCGGACGACTATATTTCCAAGCCCTTCGAAATCGTGGAGCTGCTCGCGCGGGTCGAAGCTGTGCTCAGACGGTATAACAAGGCGGAGCGCATCATACAAATTCTGGATATCGAGATAGACACCTCCTCCCGCGTGGTAACGCAGAACGGGGAACAGGTTATGCTGACGCTTAAGGAATTTGAATTGCTTTTGCTTTTTGTCCGAAATAAAAACATAGCACTGTACCGTGACACCATATATGAAAATGTGTGGGAAAGCGAATACATGGGAGAAAGCAGGACTGTGGACCTGCACGTGCAGCGGCTGAAGAAGAAGCTGCACTGGGAGGACAAAATTGTGGCGGTGTATAAAGTAGGCTACCGGCTGGAGGCTTAAAAAGCGGCTGCACACAGGGGGTAATATGAAATTTTTCTGGAAGATATTTTTTGCCTTTACAGCGCTGATAACGCTGGTGTTCAGCGTTTTTGGCATATGGATGATTACGCAGACCTTCCACAATTCGCTGGAAAAGGAAATTGAGGAGGGAAATCGGGAAAACAGAATATTCCAGCTTGCCTTTGAGACCAATATGAACTCATTGTCCGAGCATTATAAGACGGAAAAGGTGATAAGAGATTTAGCGGAGTCTATCATAACAAATCTGGACGATCAGGAGTATTCTTACAGGCTTTACAGGAGTTTATGGGGGCTTGTTTATGAAAACACAGAAAACCAGCTGGAGCATCAGCTTATTGATGAACTTGCTGAGAATGATTGTGTTTATCAGGTTCTGGAGGCGGATGGCAGAAGGTATCTGATTTTTGTCTGTAAAAGCGTGATGAGCGGAAGAGTCTACTACCTTGAGAGCGCAAAGGACATCACGGAGCTGTATGAGGAGCGCGACAGGTTTTACAACCAGTACAGGGTCGTCATGCTGGCGTTGATTGGCATAAGCAGTCTGGTGATTTTTGTGCTGTCCCACCTGCTCACCCGTTCTGTGGTGGAGTTGTCCGACACCACAAGGCGGTTTGCGGAAGGCGATTATGGGGCGCGTGCCGACATATACGGAGAAGATGAAATAGGAACTCTTGCCCGGGATTTTAACCTGATGGCAGATAATCTGAACCAGAAAATGGAGGAGCTTACGGATGCGGCAAGGCAGCAGGAGGATTTTACGGCTTCTTTCGCGCATGAACTGAAGACGCCGCTTACCTCCATCATCGGCTATGCGGATATGCTGCGCACCATGGAGATGACGGAAGAGGAGACAGTGGAGGCCTCAAACTATATCTATTCACAGGGCAAGAGACTGGAAAGCCTCTCGTTTAAGCTGTTGGAATTGATTGTAACGAAATATCAGAATTATCAGTTTAAACAGATTTCTGTCACGGCGCTGCTTCATGAGGTCAGAGAACTGACGGCAAAAAGCCTTGAAAAGAAAAATATTACCTGCTCTTTACAATTGGAGGAGGACTGCATATATGGGGAAAAGGACCTTCTGATATCTTTGTTTACCAATCTGGTTGACAATGCCAGAAAAGCGCTGCCGGAGGGTGGCAGCATATGGATGAGCGGGCAGAAGACGGAGAAGGGCTATGAAGTGAAGGTGCGCGATAACGGCTGCGGCATGCCGCGGGAAGAAATTGATAAAATTACGGAAGCTTTTTATATGGTGGATAAGTCGCGCTCCCGCAAGGAGGGAGGCGCCGGTCTTGGCATGACGCTCTGCAGCCGAATCATTGAAGTACACGGCGCAGAGTGGAGTATCAACAGCAGTGAGGGGCAGGGTACGGAAATCTGCGTATGTTTCCCCGGAAGGGAGATGCCGGATGAAATCTAGAAATAAAAACGGCGGCATGCTCGATTATGCCATCGGCGTGCTGATGATTACCATTCTGCTGCTGGCAACTTTTCTGCTGCCGCAGCTATACAGTGTGATTGTGGACAGCAAGGATTTGAACAGGATACATGTGGTGGAGCGGGAGAGCTTTTATTTTGCAAATCCTGTGGAAATGACCGTGGGCGAGAAGGTACAGAAAATGATGGAGGCGCTCAGCGGACGGGGAACGCTTCAAAGAACATTGTATTTGAGCGGAAGTGAAATTTCGGGAGAACTGCTGCAA
>CAMWLB010000074.1 GCA_947174985.1 uncultured Lachnospiraceae bacterium
ATAGCATACAGACCTTGGAGAGGGTCTATAAATACTACTATTTTATAATACGAGGTAAATGGCATGGTAATGAGTGAATATGAAAAGCAGGAAATAGTTCGATATGCAAGTTTTTTGGAAGACAAAGGGTATACGAAAAATATCGTGGATAACCATGTGATTGATTATTCCAGTCAGGAGATAGATATTAGCGTTGTATTTGAACCCTATGATGATACCTGTGATGTATGCATTAAATTTAAAAAAGAAAATGAAGCATATTATGTGGGCTGGATAGCGCGTGTAAAAGGAAATTTAAATATCAATCTTCATCAGAGACTGGAAACTATAAGGATGTTGCTGTCATTTGTAAAGGAAGAATACAGTGCGATTACAGATATTAATTATTGCAGAGAAAGTAGAAAATTAGTTGATGAATTTATTGAAAATGCGAAGAAAAAGAGAAGTATCGAATAAAGACCTTGGGGAAAGAAAAATGGTGAGGTGTTGATTCATGATGGGACGGCGTAATAATACCCATAAAAATGTATTTATGTACATATTTCTATTTTTGCTTGGAATATTGATAGGCAATATGATTCCCCTGTTCACGAACAATTCCAAGCCAAAGCCGGACAGCCAAAATAGTGAAGACATGGAAAGTGTAGTTACAATATCACCGGATGTAATTTAAGATTTGGAAGAAATTTCTTATTTAGAAGATGAAAAAACAGAAAATGCTTTTTATCAGATGTTTTATGGGGAGTGGGAAATAACAGAATGTGTCTATTTAGATAAAATTCCGGTGAGAGGGATGGAATATACAGAAGAAGAAATGCTGGAAGCGAGTCAAGAGATATTGGCTGTTGCATGGAACAAGATTCAGTTTACGAGAGACAGAGTAGTAATTGATGATAATCAAACATGGGAAATGATAAGGTATAATATAATAATATTTCCGGCAGACAACGATTATATGCTCTATTTTACCATGAATATGCAGGATATTGGAATTACAGAAGAAGCTGGAAAATACTATGTGCTTGTTGAGGTAAACGGAGGGGAAAAAGAGAATATTACATTCTTTGTGAAAGATGAAGATACGATTATTGTCTATAAAAATAGTTATTGTATAGAATATAGACGAATATCGTTTGAGGGTGGAAGCCAAGAACCTGCCATCATTTTAGGATAATATTTTCTTATAAGAAAATTACGCAAGCATCACAAGTATTACAGACAAGCGCGGGGAGGAAAATTCCTAATTAGGAGAGATTAATGAATGGAACAGTGGAAAGAAATATTTATTAATAAAATTCCCAAGGGTGTTTATCAACTACAAATGTCAAATGGTGAAGAGCAAGGACTGACAATAGAATTATCAAAACGTAATCTGTGTGTTAGGATTAAATTTGGAGCAGTTCAAGCAGTACGAATGTTAGACGAAGGAATTGTACAATGTGACTTGTATTGTGATGCCGCAATCAAAAAATATAAAGACGATGCTTTTTCCAATATCATTTATGAAGTACAACAAGGTGAATTTGCCAAACAAATAAATCAAATGTCAGGTGGATATGGGGAGGCTTTAGGCTTAAGGCATTATGTGGTAATCACTCAAAATTATAATATTGATATTGTTACAGAATGGGAGCCGACAATAGAAGTTTTGAATAGCTAATTCTGTACGAATTAAAAGATTTTATTTGTTCTAACTGCAGTAGAAGGAGAACTAAGACTAGCGTAAGAGCTTACTGCCGGATTTACATGGAGAATTGATAAAAATAAGAAATGATAAAGAGGGATAAGATGAATGTAATGTATAAGCCCACAGAAAGTGAAAGAAATAATTGTATCCGCATTATAAAAAATATTTTGAAAATTGATAGTGATTCTGAGTGAGAAAAATGTGCGGATAATATTTTGGATGTGGCATATTCAATAGGTGCTTAGAACACAAGTCTATAAATAAGTGGAATTCGCAGAAAAAAGGGGCAACTATTGGAAAACATTTGTACACCCAGATTACCCTATTGCTCCATATATTCTAACACCCTAAGCAACAAGATGGATAATTCCTTACTGGCTGTAAGGGGCATTAACCATAAATATATTGTAGTAGAAAGGAATTGCGCAATGATTACCCTGGACAACATCGTAAAAGAATACAATCAAAAAATAGTTTTACATGACATCAGTATGATAATTGAGCAGGGACAGTCCATTGCCTTTACCGGACATAACGGATGTGGGAAAAGTACCTTGTTAAAAATTATTGCAGGTTTGGTACAACCAACAAAAGGAAATGTGAATTATGAGCGCTCATTCCTGTTTCATTATGTACCGGAACATTTTCCACAAATGCAGTTAACAGCAGAAAAATATTTATTCAGTCAGGGAAAAATGGAAGGAATTGAGGAGATAGAATTAAAAAAACGAATCCAAAGCTTATCTCAAGATTTCTTTTTTCAATCCATGTTGAAGACACCTATGAAGCGTTTGTCAAAAGGAAGTTTGCAAAAAGTTGGCGTGATACAGGCGTTGCTTAAGGAGCCGGATATATTGCTGCTGGATGAACCGCTTTCAGGTCAGGATATTGCATCGCAGCAGGTGTTTATTGACAAGATTAATGTGTTACGAAAAAATGGGGTTGTGATTCTGATGTCCTGTCATGAACCATATCTAATCGATGCAATTTCAGACTGTGTGTATCAGTTGGATGCTGGATTATTAACGCTGGTTAACCAACGTAATATAAAAGAAAAAACGTGGTATGTTTTAAAATTTACAAATGGAAATCAGTGTTCTGTACCGGAACGATGGAAAGGGCATTTGCAGTATGTTGAAAATGGATGCATACTTCGTGTAGAAGAGAAAGATTGTAATATTGTGAGTATGGAAATGTTACAGGCTGGATGGAACTTGAGAGGTATGATGAATGAAAGCGATATGTGAAATGATTAAGTATCAATATAAACAATATATGATGTCTGCAAAATGGGTGATGCCATTAATCGTGCTATTAGGGACTCTGGGTATGATGTATAGTATGGCTCCGGTTGAGATTGTGGACAGTTTTTCGATAACAGGAATATTTCTTTTTGTTATTATGGTGTGGGTTGGAAAGACAATTCAAGAAGTGGAACCGGAAGTGTCGGAGCAGGTGATGATATTAAGATTGAAAAGCGAACGAAAATATTACCTGTGTCATATAATATTTATGATGTGTATTTGTGTAGTAGTTACCGGAATATCTATTGTAGTTCCGGTTTTTATACATATATGGAGTGGAAATGTGCTATTATCACGTCAATTAGTTTGGTCGGATTTTGTTGGGGGCGGACTGTTAATGATTGCATGTTCGTTTATTGGTGGGATGGTAGGAGAATTGTTTCATATACGGGTAATTAAAAACAGAAATGTGGGAATTGGATTGACATTTTTTATTGCTTTGTTAGCAGTTTGCCGAAACGGTGTGATTGCGAAATTTGCCACTATGAAGTACATCCTCTGGGTAATACCACCAATTTCAGACGTAATAAGTTGGGTTACCAATGAAAGCTATTTTAATATGGGAGAAGTGATGAGAGGTTTTATTCTTCTTTTGATATACGGGGCAGTGATGGCTGTTATGAAGGTGGAATTGTTGAGGAGAGTGAAGTTTTGATAGATTAGGATGGGATTTTGAAATCGGGTAGGAGCTGATGATGAGCTGGGTACTTATTTTTTTGGCGAAAGCAAAGGTATGGATGTATATTCTTTTAATAATACTATATTGTTTGACGGAAATGAGTGCAGACTGGTATATGATGAGGATAATAAAAGAATAGTTATTGATGGCGGAAATGAAAAGTTAATACTGGTGTTCCGTGATAATAGTATGTAGCTTGAAAGAAATTAACACTTGCCACAAATTTAGTAATTATTTAGAATTTCTACCTTTAGTTTTAACTATTTTCCGATATAGTAGGTTGTTGAAAGAAAACGTACAAGAGGTAGATTATGAAGGATATTACTTTTGTGGTGCCGTGCTATAATGCAGAGGATTACATGAAGCGCTGTCTGGATTCATTGCTTTTCTGCGGCGAGGACGGGGAAATTATCATTATTGATGATGGTTCTACTGACAATACGGGGGCTATTGCTGATGAATACGCGGCGGTCTATCCCAATATTGTAAGAGTGGTACATAAAGCGAATGGCGGGCACGGTTCCGGAATCAACGCGGGGCTGCGGATAGCGGCGGGGCGTTTTTTTAAGGTGGTGGATTCGGACGACTGGCTGGATAGAAAAGCTTTGGAACGGCTTATGAAGTGTCTGAAGTGGCAGAAGGACGATGTGGACATGGTAGTGTGTAATTATGTATACGACCATCTTTATGAAAACAGGCAGAAAAGTGTCAGTTTCAACAATATTTTTCCAAAGGAAAAAATCTGCGGCTGGCGTGACATGGGGAATTTCAGACCATCCCAGTATCTTGTTATGCATGCGCTTGTATTCAGGACGGCGCTGCTTCGGGAGAGCGGTGTGAAGCTGCCGGCGCATACTTTTTACGTGGATAACCTTTTTGCATATAAGCCGCTGCCATATGTGCAGAAAATCATGTATCTGGATGTGGATTTATATCACTATTTTTTGGGCAGGGCAGACCAATCGGTCAATGAGGAGAGTTACAAGAAGAGAATCGACCAGCAGATAGCAGTCACAAAGCTGGTGGCGGACAGTGTTGATTTAGAGCTTGTAAAGGGCAAATCCCGCAAGCTTTTCAGATATATGTTGCGAAATATTTCCATTATGATGTCCATATCCTCAGTGTATTTATGTATGATACAGACGGAAGAGGCGGTCAGAAAGCGCCGTGCGTTGTGGGATTACATAAAGAAAAAGGATAGAGGCCTCTACAGGCGTCTCAGATACACAACGCTGAGCGGGCTCACGTATCTTCCGGGAAAACTGGGGAGAATGTTGACGCTGAAGGGGTATGAAATGGCAAAGAAAACCTATCAGTTCAGTTGAGGAAAGGATACAAAATGGAGAAAATATATATTGCACTGGTGGACACACCCGGATTTTTTGCCGGTATGATACGGCTGGCGATACAAAGAGAATATATACATGTAGTATTATCTATGGACGAAAGGCTGGAAGAAGCGTATAGTGTAGGAAGGAGAAATCCTTTTATCCCGTGGTTTGCCGGATTTGAAAAAGAGAACAAAAGAAAAATCTGCAGTGCCTTTCCGACGGCAAAATACAGAATTTACAGTCTGGAATGTACGAAGGAGCAGAAAGATGGAATAGCGGAAACGCTGAAGGAATGTTATAAAAACAGGTTCCGTTTCCACTACTGTATTTTGGGACTGCCCAGTATACTGCTGCAAAAGCCGTTTTACCAGAAGAGGCATTACACCTGTTCTTCCTTTATTGCGAGGCTGTTGTCTGCACATGGACTGGACTTGTTCCACAAACATTTTTCATTAGTGACGCCTGCGGACTTTTATGATTACAAAAAAGATGATATAATGTTTGAAGGTGCGCTTTCTGATTTTATTGAAAAGGATAGAATGGAAAACGCGCAATATCATGTTACAAGAGGAGCCTTGTATGAATGGTAAAAAGATATTGAGCGCAATACTGTTTTTGGGACTGGCGGCGCTCACTTTTTATGTAGTGTTCAAAAATCAGGATATCGGGGAACTGGTTCAGGCTATCCGGCAGATGCACAAGGGGTATCTGCTTCTGGCAGCGGCGACGGCGGTTTTCTTTGTATCGGCGGAGGGGATACTGATTTGGTATCTTTTGCGCGCCATTGGGGATAAAGCGCGGCTTTCGAGTTGTCTCAAGTATTCCTTTACCGGATTTTTTTATTCGGGCATTACGCCGTCTGCTACCGGCGGGCAGCCTATGCAGCTGTATTATATGAGTAAGGACGGGCATAAAATTGCGGACAGCTCAGTGGTGCTGATGAGCGTGGCGACGGCTTACAAGCTGGTACTGGTTCTGATGGGAGTCGGTATCAGTGTGTTTTGGTGGAAGGGCTTAAGCTTTCATCTGGGCGAATACCTGCCCATCTATTTTCTCGGTCTGTTCCTGAATGCGCTGCTGGTGGTGATTCTGCTTGCCATTATGCTGAATGGTGCGGGAATGGAAAAATTTATCAGGGCAGCGGAGCGTTTCTGCGTGAAGCTTCACCTGCTGAAGCCATCGGAAAAGCGCGGCGAAACGATACATGCTACGGTTTTGCAGTATCAGGAGACGGTTTCTTTTCTGAAAACCCATGCAAAGGTGCTTGTCTTTTTGGTCGGTTTTACTTTTGTGCAAAGGTGCAGCGTATTTGTGCTGACCTATTTTGTTTACAAGGGAATGGGGCTTACAGGTACGAATGCGTTTACCATTATGGCGCTGCAGGCGGTGGTCTACATTGCGGTGGATATGCTTCCCCTGCCGGGCTCGCAGGGCATCACGGAGCTTATGTATGCGGCGGTATACAGCGGCGTCTTTGCCGGCAGCAGTCTGACGGTTTCTATGTGTATCAGCAGAGGGCTTAATTTTTACATGCTTCTCATCATCAGTGCCATTGTGGCGGCGTACTGCTGGTGGAAGGGAATGAAGCAGCACGATTCTGCCCGAGATTGATAGTTTGTAAAAAAACACTTGCAATTTGTGAAAAGGTGTGCTACACTTCATTCCAGTAAAGTAATAAATGCGATGAAAGAGACTCTTGCTGTGAAAAGCGACAGGAATACGGCGTCACCGACTGAGAGCGCCGTTTGTGGGAAGCAGCGAAGGGAACACTCCGGAGCAGACTGCCTGAAGGGTTTGCTGTGTAGGGCAGTACGTGACATGCGTTAAATGTAAGAGTGGGTAGACCGGTAAAACGCTTTGATGGAAGCGGCGGTTTATCAAGACGGGTGGTACCACGGATGTGCGATTGTATATTCGTCCCGGAATACAGATAACTGTATTCCGGGCTTTTTGTTTTCCGGAATACAAACAAAAAGGAGGCCGCTATGGAATTTTTATCAGGAGTAAAGGAAAAAGAAACTTTGGAACTGTCCGCGCTGCTTGCAGAGGAGGCGGAAGGAAAGCGCGTGAAGACAAACGGAGCCGTTCATGCAGTCAGGGATATGGGGCGTGTTGCGTTTGTCATGCTGCGAAAGAGAGAAGGACTGCTTCAGTGTGTACTGGAGGAAGGTACAGCAGAAGTTGCCGTAAAGGATTTAAAGGAAGGACAGACGCTGGAAGCAAGCGGCGTTATGGCGAGAAATGAAAAAGCGCCCGGCGGCATGGAATTAAAGCTTTGCGAGGTGAAAATCCTGTCGGAGCCGGCAGAGACAATGCCGATTCCCATATCTAAATGGAAGATGAACATTTCCCTTGAAACCAATCTGGATATGCGTCCGATTGCCCTTCGCAATATCAGGGAGCGCGCTAAATTTAAAATACAGGAAGGTGTGGTAAAGGGCTTTCGGGAGTTCCTTTCTACACAGGGCTTTACAGAAATCCATACTCCGAAAATAGGTGCAAAAGGAGCGGAGGGCGGCGCCAATATTTTTAAACTGGAGTATTTTCACAGACCGGCTGTTTTGCAGCAGAGCCCACAGTTTTACAAACAGATGATGGTAGGTGTGTTTGACAGGGTTTTTGAGACGGCGCCTGTGTTCCGCGCCGAAAAGCATAATACCAAAAGGCATTTGAACGAGTATACCTCGCTGGATTTTGAAATGGGTTATATAGACGGTTTTGAGGATATTATGGCGATGGAAACCGGTGTGCTGCAGAATATCATGCGGCTGCTGGAAAGTCAGTACGCCAAGGAACTTGCAATTTTGGAGGTTACGCTGCCGAAAACGGAGCAGATTCCCTGTGTCCGTTTTGATGAGGCAAAGCGGCTGGCATCGGAAAAATACGACCGTCCCATCCGCAATCCCTACGATTTGGAGCCGGAGGAGGAAGTATTAATCAGCCGATACTTTAAGGAAGAGTACGACGCGGACTTTGTGTTTGTTACATATTATCCCAGCAAGAAACGTCCTTTTTATGCCATGGATGACCCGACGGACCCTACTTTTACCTTGAGCTTTGACTGCCTGTTCCGCGGCATGGAAATTACCACAGGCGGGCAGAGAATTCACGATTACAGGATGTTACAGGAAAAAATTGCCGCCCGCGGCATGACGGAAGAAGGCATGGACGCCTATCTGATGGCGTTCAAGCACGGTATGCCCCCTCACGGCGGTCTGGGAATCGGACTGGAACGCCTCACCATGAAACTAATCGGCGAAGACAACGTCCGCGAAACCACGCTGTTTCCAAGAGATTTAAGCCGGTTGGAACCTTAAAGGGCGATAGTGTGGAACGGCTTAAATCTCTTTGAGATTCTGGGCCGGTTGGAGCCTTAAGCTGCATGAGAATGGAACGGCTCAAATCACGGTGAGATTCTAAGCCGTTTGGAGCCGTAGAAAGGAGATTACAATGGCAAATATAATTTCAGACGAAACAATTGAATACGTAGGCATTCTTGCCAAGCTGGAACTCTCGGACGAAGAGAAGGAAGCTGCCAAGAAAGATATGGCGGATATGCTGGACTATATCGATAAATTAAACGAACTGGATACGGACGGCGTGGAGCCCATGTCCCATGTCTTTTCCATGGATAATGTATTCAGGGAGGATGTGGTGACCAATGGGGATGACCGAAGCGCCATCCTGCAAAATGCTCCCGGTGAAAAGGACGGCATGTTCAAAGCGCCGAGAACGGTAGAATAGGGAGGTGTAACCATGGGTTTACTGGAATTGACGGCAGCAGGACTGGCGGAAAAAATAAAAGCGGGAGAAGTGACATCCGTGCAGGCAGTGGAAGCCGTGTTGGAAAATATAGCCGAAAAGGAAGAGGCGCTGCACTGTTATGTTACGATTGACAAAGAGGGTGCGATAAAAAAGGCGGAGGAAGTGCAGAAAAAAATAGAAGCCGGAACGCTTTCGGGCGCGCTTGCCGGCGTACCCGTTGCGGTGAAGGATAATATTTGCACGGCAGGGATGCTGACAACCTGTTCTTCCAAAATTCTGGGGAACTTTGTGCCGCCCTTTTCTGCACAGGCGGTACATGCGCTGGAAGCGGCGGGAGCCGTTATATTGGGGAAAACCAATATGGACGAATTTGCCATGGGTTCCACTACGGAGACTTCCGCGTTCGGTGTGACAAAAAATCCCCACAACACTGCGCATGTCCCCGGCGGTTCCTCCGGCGGTTCCGCGGCGGCAGTGGCGGCGGGCGAGTGCTTTTTTGCACTGGGTTCCGACACGGGAGGTTCCATCAGACAGCCCGCTTCTTTCTGCGGAGTGGTCGGTATGAAGCCGACCTACGGCACGGTTTCCCGATATGGGTTGATTGCCTACGGTTCATCCTTAGACCAGATTGGCCCGCTGACAAAGGATGTGGCAGACTGCGCCGCTGTTTTGGAGGTATTGGCATCGCATGATTTGAAGGATTCCACTTCTGTAGCGAGGAAGGACACGGATTTCTCCGCTGCGCTGATTCCCGATGCGGCGGGGCTGCGTGTTGGGATTCCGCGGGATTATTTTGGAGAAGGCTTAGACAGTGAGGTCAGGGCGGCGGTTTTAGAGGCGGCAAAGGTGCTGCAGGAAAAAGGAGCCGCTGTGGAGGAATTTGATTTAAGTCTTGTGGAGTATGCGATTCCGGCATATTATACCATCGCTTCGGCGGAGGCAAGCTCCAACTTAGAGCGTTTTGACGGAATCAAATACGGTTACCGGACGCCGGATTTTGACGGCCTGCACAGCATGTACAAAAAGACGAGGAGCGAGGGCTTTGGAGCAGAGGTAAAAAGGCGGATTATGCTTGGGTCCTTTGTCTTAAGTTCCGGTTATTATGACGCATACTATTTAAAGGCGCTGAAGGTCAAGGCATTGATTAAAAAAGCTTTTGATGAGGCATTTCAAAAATATGACGTGATTTTAGGTCCGGTTGCGCCCACCACCGCGCCGAAGCTGGCAGAGTCCCTCAAAGACCCGATTAAAATGTACCTTGGTGACATTTATACCATTTCCGTAAATCTTGCGGGACTGCCGGCGATGAGCATCCCCTGCGGCATGGACAGCAAAGGGCTTCCCATCGGTGTGCAGCTTATCGGAGACTGCTTTCAGGAAAAGAAACTTTTGCGCGCGGCGTATGCTTACGAGCAGGCGGAAAAAGAAGGAGGCTCCCGTCAGGGACTTTTGTTATAAAGAAAGGAACGATTGTATATGGCAAAACAATACGAAACAGTTATCGGTCTGGAGGTTCATGTGGAGCTTGCCACAAAGACCAAAATTTTCTGTGGCTGCTCCACGGCATTTGGCGGTGCGCCCAACACCCACACCTGCCCTGTCTGTACGGGTATGCCGGGAACGCTGCCTGTGCTCAACAAGCAGGTGGTGGAGTATGCGGTTGCGGTAGGGCTTGCGACCGGTTGTAAAATCACGCAGTACTGCAAGTTTGACAGGAAGAACTATTTTTATCCCGACAACCCGCAGAATTATCAAATTTCACAACTCTACCTGCCTGTCTGCCGTGACGGTTTTGTGGAGATAGAGACGCCTGCCGGAATGAAGAAAATCGGCATCCATGAAATCCATATGGAGGAGGACGCAGGAAAACTGATTCATGATGAGTGGGAGGACATATCGCTGGTGGATTACAATCGTTCCGGTGTGCCGCTGATTGAAATTGTGTCTGAACCGGACATGAGGAGCGCGGACGAGGTAATTGCCTATCTGGAAAAGCTGCGGCTGATTATCCGCTATCTGGGAGCATCCGACTGCAAGCTGCAGGAAGGCTCCATGCGTGCGGATGTCAATCTTTCTGTGCGTGAACTGGGGAGTGAAACATTCGGGACAAGAACGGAGATGAAAAACCTGAATTCCTTTAAGGCCATTGCACGTGCCATAGACAGTGAGCGCGCCCGTCAGATTGAACTTTTAGAGGAG
>CAMWLB010000075.1 GCA_947174985.1 uncultured Lachnospiraceae bacterium
ACTCGATACCCGTATTAAGGCTACGGTTTCCTCCACCATGTACGATATGGCAAGAGTGAACGCAAAAGGTTATTTTGATTCCGAGGACAGCGAAGAAGCACGTTATGAGAAACGCAAGGCTATGAATGCACAGAGAATTTCAGATTACAGGAACGGCTCCTATGCACTTGGCGGCGGTGTGGTCGATCCACTTCCGGAAGATGCACCATTCTTTGTAAAAGACTATTATGACTATTATAAGACGGAGCGCGGCTATCATTCCCGTTCCCTCAATTCCAACGGAGGCTGGAATGTGATCGGCTGCCAGTCCTTTATGAATATGCCTATCCTCCAGTATGCAGGCGAAATCCATAATGCTGTGCTGGTCATTCACGGTGAAAAGGCACACTCCTGCTATTTCAGCAAAGATGCATATCAACTTTTGAAAGGGGATAATAAAGAACTTATGATTATCCCAAATGCTGTTCATACAGATTTATACGACCGGACAGATGTGATTCCTTTTGATAAGATGACGGAATTCTTTGCGGAAAATCTGAAATAACAGACTGGCTTCAGCAAACCATCAGGTAAATGTGATTGATGTCTGCAAAAAGGTAATTAAGGGATGCATTGCATGTGAATACTGTCATACCATGGGACATGGCGCCTGTGTACAGAAGGATGATATGCAGGAAGTGTACACTTTACTGCAAGAAACCGATATGCTGGTAATCGCCTCACCAATTTATTACCATGGTATTTCAGGGCAGAAGTTCCAGTGATGCCGATATGTATGATGGCGCAATGTTTTCTTTTGAAAGGGATTTTCTTGGTTATCTGGGGCTTGAAAATATGGGGGTTTTTACTGCCCATGGCAGCGAAAACGGTTCCATAAAGAAACTTGATGTATTAAGAAAATTTGGAGCATCTTTAAAATGATGGTCAAAAAGCCCGCAAACACGAATGTTTACGGGCTTTACTCCCCGAGTAGGGCTCGAACCTACAACCCCGCGGTTAACAGCCGCGTGATCTATCTCTGATTGATATACAGCCGTAGAACCTAAAATATAGGTTGCTTAACATAAGTTCAAGCCATGATACAATATATTTTCCTCCAGTCCATTGTCGGCAGAGTGTAGAAGTGTGTCCAAAAACTCATTGGCATTTCATTCAGTACAGAATTGGCTGTAAGTCATGTTGAGTTCCACGGATATCTTGTAATCCCTGCCTATCTCAACACGTTTGAGCAGCTGATATGTTATTATTTTCTTCTTCTCCAGCGTTGCCGAGTCAAATTCCTCTGCCCATGACTTAAACTGTTTATAGGCCGGCGTGACCATTTCGATCCCCCGCTTTTTCTGTATTTCTTCCTCTTTTAGCCTTTCCAGCTGTATTTCTGATTCCTCGATCTTCTTTTAACGGTCTGGAGGACCTGTTTCAGATCCTTCGGCGAATAAAGGCTGTCCTCGGTTAATATCTTGGCAAAATACTGCAACAATCCGGGGAAAGCAAGCAGAAATGATCCGCAGGTGGTTCCCGTGGTCCCCATATATCTGCCCCTCCGAGGTTCTCTCCAGGCCGCCCTCATTGCGTGTTCCCGCTCCTGTGGGGCTGTGACTGGACGGAAGTATCATTATAGGCTGTCCATGTCATGGCAGACGACCCGCCACAGGCCGCCTTGGGACGGACATTTGCCGCTCTGCACCTTTGATGTGATCTATTTCCCTTAAACACCTGAGTATGCAGCAAAGCCGGCATCAATCGGCAGTACCACACCTGTTATTGCGCTTGCTGCCCTTTCATCACACAGGAAGAACACGCCGCCTAAAAGCTCTTCACTTTCTACAAACCGTCCCATGGGAGTTCCGCCTAAAATCTTTTTGGAACGGACAGTCGGGGTCCCGTCTTCGTTAAATAATAAAGCCCTGTTTTGATTTGACACCAAAAAACCAGGTGCAATGGCATTACAACGGATACCCGTTCCCGCAAAATGTGTTGCCAGCCATTGTGTAAAATTGGAAACACCTGCCTTGGCCGCCGAGTATGCCGGGATCTTAGTAAGCGGGATATAGGAATTCATGGAAGAAATGTTCAAAATAGAGCCTGCTCCTTTCTCCGCCATATCCTTCGCAAATACCTGAGTCGGGAGCAGTGTTCCCTGGAAATTCAACCGAAATACAAAGTCCACACCATCTGCATCCAGATCAAAGAAAGTCCTCTGTCCCTCTGCCGCTTCATGATGATACTCATTGTCTGTGGTGGCTCTGGGATTATTCCCGCCTGCACCGTTCACCAGAATGTCACATGGTCCCAGTTCTTCCAAAATCCTGGCATGTACTTCTACCAAAGCTTCGTGCTCCAGTACATTTGCCTTATAGCCTTCGCAGATATGTCCTTCTGCCTTACACTCATCAGCGAGTTTTTTTACAGCCTCCTCGTTCAGATCCAGTGCTGCCACTTTTGCTCCCGCCTGTGCGAAAGCTCTCGCCATGGTTCCGCAGAGCACGCCGCCTGCACCTGTGATTACAACTACTTTCCCCGAAAAATTAATATTTAGTGGTAAATTCATTCCTTTTTTCTCCTTATTTTCCAATATTGCCTTCTGTTTTTTCCAGCATATCCCAGCATCCCCATAGATACATTATCCCAAGGGCACGGTCATAAAGTCCATAGCCGGGCCTGCACTGTTCCCCCCAGATATGACGCCCATGGTCCGGACGCACATAGCCTTTATAACCGCAGTCATGATATGCTTTCATAATATCCAGGATCCCCGTATCCCCGTCACAGTCACGGTGGGAAGCCTCTGTAAAATCTCCGTTCGGATAGTGCCGGACATTCCGTATATGGGCAAATGCGATCCGGTCACAATAAGTACGGACAATGTCTGCAACATTGTTCTCCGGGTTTGCTCCCAGGGAGCCGGAACATAAACAGAGGCAGTTGTATTCATCATCTACCATATTTAAAAAACGACCAATGGATTCCTTGTCACACAACAGACGGGGAAGTCCAAAGATATCCCATGGCGGGTCATCCTGATGGATCGCCATCTTGATCCCGGTCTCGTGACAGGTTGGCATGATCGCCTCAAGGAAATACTTCAGGTTTTCCCATAGCTTTTCTTTTGTGACCGGACGGTACGCCTCAAACAGTTCATCCAGCTTCGCCATCCTCTCCGGCTCCCAGCCCGGAAAAGTCATTCCATGCAGGTTATTGAGGATATAGTCCGCCATTTCCCTGTAATCTTCCTGTATACGGTTCTTCTCGTAAAACAAAGCAGTAGAGCCGTCCTCCAGGGGATGAAACAGATCTGTCCTTGTCCAATCGAAAATCGGCATGAAATTATAAGTCACTACCTTCACTCCGAATTTCGCAAGATTGCGAAGAGTCATCTTATAATTTTCAATATATCCGTCACGGGTGGGCAGACCGATTTTAATGTCATCATGTACGTTAACACTCTCAACCACATCCATGTGGAATCCCGCCCCTTCGATCTGACGACGCACTTCTTCAATCTCGTCCATTTCCCACACTTCGCCGGGCTGTTTGTCATGTAACGCCCAAACCAGACCGGATACTCCCGGAATCTGCCTGATCATATCCGGAGTAATACTGTCATTTCCTTCACCATACCACCGAAATGTCATCTGCATAAATTTGTCTGCTCCTTCTCTCTTTTTATATTCCATACCTTTCCTGAGCTGTATAGGTTCTGACGCATCTACTAGCTACATTATAGTAGTCATGCCCAACATCATAAAATGTAGATGCAAAACAAGAACCCACATTCCGTCACAACTGAGGTTTTGATATTAGCAGTCTCTTTCTTTAATTGCTATCATATGTTAAGTGAACATTCATAATCATACTCACCTGCCTGTGCATTGCAAATCCTACCATTTGGCAATACGATCTCTGCGGGTACAGGCGTAAATACCTGCAGTTTAGCTATACTTTCATTTATCTGCCATGCTACCTTGATCTCCCCCGCATTACAAAGATAACTGCCTTCCACGCTTCCTAAGCGCTCATCAACTATTGGGGCTATACGCACCTTAGCAAAACCAGGCTCTATGGGTTGGATACCCAATATATACCGGTAATAGAACTCCCCAACGCTGCCAAAGGAATAATGATTGAAAGAGACCATGTTGCTGCCATTCTGATCATCCTCGTTCACAGTACAATCCGGGCGCAGGGCATCCCACCGCTCCCATGTAGTGGTAGCGCCACGTTCTACCTGATACATCCACCCCGGACAATCCGGCTGTAACAACAAATCGTAAGCCAACTTCCTCTCTCCATGATCAGCCAATAACGGCAGCAGATGCTGGGTTGCGAAAAAACCGGTCTGCATACCCTCATTGTTCAATTTTTCCACCAGCTTAGCAAAAACTTTGTCCCACAGCTCACCCTGGGGAATCACAAACTGAAGAGCCATTACATATGCGCCATGGTAATCGTCCTTCATAGTGCCGTCCGCTTCCACAAAGGCTTTCAGATAAGCTGCTCTCGTCTTTTCCAAATGCTGCGAATAGCGGATCGATTCATCCGCTTCCCCCATAAGATCAGCAGCCCATGCCATGATGCGCAGATCATTGACAATAAATGCATTGCTTACCGGTCCATTGTGCATAGCCATATAAGCGGTATCTTTACCTAACGTCAGCCAATCACCCAGACTTGGACAGAGCCATAGGTTTGTTTCTCCCATATGGCGAATCTCACACTCTACAAAATCTTTCATACTTTGATACTGGGAACGCAGAGGTACATCTGTTCCATACTGCCAATACAGCATTTCCGGCACAATCGTGTCACAGTTTCCCCAGCCCAGCATGGTGATAAACCCGACTCCCGCCGGTCCGAGAGCAGGAATCGTAGGTGCCACATACCTTTCCGTATTATCCATCTGAGAGTAACGAATATCTTTGAGAAACTTGTTCCAGAAAGTCAATGTGTTGTAGTTATAGGCTCCTGTGCGGGCAAAAACATGACCATCACCGGTATAACCCTGACGTTCATCACGCTGTGGGCAGTCAGTTGGTATCTCAAGGTAATTGGAGCGCTGACCCCAGACCTGATTGTTATACAACTGCTCTACCTGCTTATTGGCACAAGTGAAAAAGCCGGTACGTTCCATTTCACTATGTACAACATAGGCAGTAAGCAAACCTTCCGTATAAGGCACACCAGAAAGCTCTGCATAACGAAAACCCATAAAAGTAAATCGTGGGCGATATTTCTTAGTTTCAGTTCCTTTGTGGTAAATAAGCTCCGCTTTTGCCTGACGCAGATTATTTGTATACAGGCTCCCATCAGCGTTCAGAATCTCGCCATGACGCAGTTTCAGTTCCAAGCCCTGCATCTTTGTGGGATCTATTTCAATGATACCCGCAAAATTCTGACCGAAATCCAAAATTGTCACATCACCTCGTCTTGCAGCGGTCTTTACCGGCATTTCCTCCTGCACTTTCACATAAATATCGCTCTCTTCCAGCACCTCCGGCAATGGGCCTGTGTACTTGACAGGCTGAATGATTGAATCTGCAAAAGGGTGCGGTGCTCCATCCGCAAAATAGATTTCACCATCGTATTCACCGGCATAGTCATAAGGGCTTTGCACTTCATGGACATTTGCGTCGCCAGAAGAGTATGTTTTCACAGTGCCATCAGCTTCTTCCACCTCAAGCAGCCATGCCACAGCAGGAGCAGGACCATAAATCTGTATTTTGTTATCACAAGTAAAGCGCCCACAATACCAGCCCTGCCCTAAATAGACACGCAAGATAGCATGGGAAGAGAGCATATCAGTCACATCATAAACCTGTACATGCAAATTCCGCGGGTAATAAGTATAACCCGGAGCCAGAAAGACATCTCCCACCTTTCTTCCATTCAGTTCCGCTTCATACACACCGAGAGCAGTAATAGTAAGGGTGGCTCTTGTCACATCCTCCACATCAACAGGCTGTTCAAATACTTCGACTGTCCCCTCTTTGTAAGGCCGGTCAACGGTAATAAAATGATTTTTTAAATCAGCAAATGCCATAATGTAACCTCCTTATTAACCGCAAAATTTAAAATCTCTGGTTCAGCCACTGAGCAGAAAGCTCCAGACTTTTCACCGGGGATTTGTCAATCCAATTACGATGGCTTTCCAAAATAACTGCATCTATCCCATTCTCTTTTGCCTGAACTGCTAATCTCTCAAGCGGCATATTTCCTGTACCAAGCTCCATACTGTCTGTTTTAAGAATGGGGGTCATGGCCGGTCCTGTCAAACGACTTCCTCTGTCATTGATATGCCAAAGTTTCATACGGGGTCCCAGCGCCTGCATCCAGGACAACGCATCCCCGCCACCTTCCGTAAACCAATAGCTATCAAACTCAAAATTGACATATTCAGGATTTGTCTCTGCCATCAATACTTCATAAGCGGTCCGGTTACCATTTACTTTCCGCAACTCACAGTTATGGTTATGATACAGCAGGCGGACACCGCCGGATACCAACACCTCCCCGGCCTTATTCAATCGGCTGGCCAGATCCCGCACTGCAGCCTCATCCCCATAATCAAAACGGTACATACCTGTGATGACAACGGTATCCGTACCATAACTTTTCGCTTCCTCTATAATGGCTGCCGGGTCACGTTCTACGCTGCCCAAGTCCTGATGCAGGCTTACCACCTGCAGATCCGCCTGCCGGACAAGGGCATGCCAGTCCAGATTGCCCCCTTTTCCTACAGGCATGCCGGCTGCTTTGGTCATCATCCGCACCAGGAGACCGGTGGGATGTATCATAAATCCGCACAGTTCAATACCGCCGTACCCGGCTTTCTTTATCTTCTGCAACACATCCCTTGCCTGGGCTTCGTTGTTCATCGCAGAGCCCAGCATGAACTGCTGAACGGCTTTAATGGTCATGGCGTTTCCTCCTTCATTGTTCTTTGCCCTTTATAATTCTATCACAGTACCGTGGGTAATTCCATTCTCGTTGAAGCTGTCCACCCGAACAAAATATTTTTGCCCCTTGATTAAGGTGGACAAAATGACTTCGTTCCCGTCGTACACCTGCCAGCTATGGTACAGCTTGTCAGGGGCGATGCCGTACAGCACGTTACATCCCTGTGCGCCGGAAATGGGCTCCCATGACACCCTTGCATCCAAATCATCCAGCCTGACAGCAGAGGCCTTGGCCGGCGCTGGCTTTTCTCCATTCCCATTACCAAACACCCGCAGACCACTGATCCGCAGAGACTGGCCGTAGGGCAGTGCGCCCCCAGTCACCCGGACATAGCGGGCAGTCACACCGTCTGGGTACTCATAGTAGCCATTGACACACTCCCGGGCCACCTGCTCTAGAGTGCACCAGCTATTGCTGTCATTACTGACCTCCACAATATAGTGGGAAATTTGCGGCTCCAACTCGATATGCCGGGTTTTTCGGGCATCGCCATAACTGTCCGCTGGGAATTCCACCATTACGTTTTCATCTGCTAAATTTACCTGGATGGCTCGAATATCACTGGGCTTACCCAGATCGACACACAGCCATTCGCCTTCATTCGCAGAGGCAGCGCTCCACCAGGTGCGGATATTCTCGTCCACCGCGTTCTCCGCACTGCTGCCCAAAGCAGTGGAAGAGACCGTCACTGGTTTTTTATAGCTGAGCAGCATCCACTCCGGCTCCAGAGCGGCGGCGTCAAACTTCCCCTTTGGGATTTTAAAGGGATAGTCGGCAAAGTTCTGGTTGCAGAACAGTACACCGTCTTTGTCGAACCCGGCGGGGAACACCCCTACCCTACGCTCAAAATCGTGATTGACACTGATGCGCATGGTGGAGGCATGCCAATAGTTGCCGTACTGATCCGCGATTGTGCTGCCGTGGCCAGCTCCAGTGATGAAACCACCTGGCTTAGAGGAAAAAGGATTTACTGTTTGCAGAGTGAAAGGCCCCAGCGGGTGATCACCCACATACACACCATCGGCGTAGGTATTGTACTGGGTTCCGGGACAGGCGTACTGGAGGTAATACCGTCCCTGGTACTTGGTCATGAATGCCCCCTCGATGTACGGTTTCCCGGCAGAGAGGAACATCCTGGTCATGGCCTCAGCAGAATAATTACCCATCTGCTCCATTCCGGCAGGAAATTCAATCTTCTGGGTAAGGGGGTTGAACAGGGGCTTAAGCTGCTGATACACCACACTGTGCTCAATATCCACCACTCCGTTGTCGCCAGGGCGCTCATATCCCAGTTTCTCCTCATGACCGAAAATCAACTCCTGCTTTTCGCCGATTGGCGTCATAGTGCCCGGATCCAGTTCAATGCCGTAGATGGGACTGGTGTTGGTGCAGCCCCAGTAGAGATACACCCGCCCATCGTCGTCGCAGAAAATATCAGGGTCCCAAAAGTCAAAGGGAGCGGAGACTTCTGTGAATTCCTCCGTCAGCGGGTCAGCGGTGCACAGGATGGGACAGTTTTCATCCCGACGGCTGGCGCAGAAATAGAGATAATCCCCCACCTGCCGCACATCCGGTGCATAATCATAGATGAGCAGATCCGGTGCGGCGTGGAAGGTCCAGTTAATCATATCCTCGCTGTGCCAGAACCCGGCAGACATGGACACGAATAGATAATAGCGGCCCTTGAAATGTACCAGGGTGGGATCGGCCCCCTCTCGGAAGCCGCACCCCTGGGAACCTTCCTTCATGTGCTGGTACCGGTAAGCCAGATCAAGGGGATTGCAATAGGTCTGTTTCATATTCGACTCTCCTTTACGCTTTTTTGATGCCCTGCAGCACCCTGTTGAGCTGCTGTACGCTCTCAGCATCCGCTCCGCTCTGTTTCAGCAGGCTGGCCAACGTCATGCGGGCCATCATCCGCACCAGGCCCGGGTTGTCCTTCACGGCGGTGGCTACGTCCCCTCCATGGCTGGCCGCGCCTTTTGCCATCATTTGATTGATGATGGGGCCTGCCTGAGGGTGAGCCTGGAGATCGCCCAATTTATCATTAATGGAGAAGCAGGAGGGATCGTTGTCTCCTTGGTCAAACCAGTTGACCACAGTTGTACGCCCGGGCAGCGTATATTCAGGATTGGGTACATCCACCTTCCGAACCAGCATGACCGCGCAGGAGGAACCTGACCGGGCCTCAATGGAATGCTCACCGGTGATGGGCACCTGGAAGCGGAATACATTTTTGCCTGTCTGGCTCTCCACCAGCCTTCCATCCACATACAGACTGACCTCACTCTGGTTGGAGTAAACCTTGATCTCCGTCACGTCCTCCGCTCTGTCCACATACCGGCTTCCGCACAAGTGCACAAAGGGGTCTGTCTTGTTCCAAGCTGCTTTATATAAATAGAATGGATCCTTTTTCAAGGCACGGTCAAAGGTCACCAGCCCCTTCTGGTTCTGACCATTCTTGCCCCCCTCATCCCGGCCGTCTGCACCGAAATCAAACAGGTTCCAGACATGGGTAGCCCACAGCCATGGACGGGCTTCGATCATGTTCAGCATATGCTCATGATAAATACACTGATAACTTTCGGTATAATCACCCTTCTCAGGATTTGGACTCTGGTAAGCGGGGTTTGCGTCCGCCCCATATTCGGAAAAGCCAATCGCCCTGTCAGGATATTTCGCATGGTATTCATCAAAAAATTCATCATTCTGTTCCAGCTCACCCAGATACCAGCCAAAATAGAGGTTATAGCTGTTCACATCGGGTATCTCCAGAATAGGGTTCTCAATCTCCAACATAAACACATCCGCCATAGTGGTGGGACGAGTAGGATCCAGTTTATGGCACAGGTCATTAAGGGCACGATGGTTCTCCAGCAGTTCTTCATTCACAGTGCTGGCCGCAGTAATCTCGTTGGAAAGTCCCCAGACAGCAATACTTGGGTGGTTGTAATTCTGCACGACCAGCTCTTCCATCTGAGAAAGTGTATTGACACGGCCTCCGGACATATGCATGGTGATATAGGGAATCTCCGCCCAAACAATGATTCCGTTCTCATCACAGAGGTCATAAAATTCCTGCGCATGCTGGTAATGTGCCAGCCGCAGGGTGTTGGCACCAAGTTCACGGATAATGTCCATATCCTCTTTATGCATCTCAAATGTCAGTGCGTTGCCGACACCCTGCCTGTCCTGATGGCGTGAAACACCGCGCAGCGGATAAGATCTTCCATTTAGAATGAATCCCTGTTCGGGATCAATTACATATTTACGACAGCCAAAACGAGTAGATATTTCATCACCACTTGAAAGAACAGCGCCAACGTTATAAAGATAAGGATTCTCTACGCCTTCCCACAAATGTACATCCGCAATTGTGAAAACAGCCTGGGCAAGACCATTTATGACCGGAACTGTTTGGACATCGCCAGCCACAGTAAAATCGACTGTTTGAGTATCAACATTTTCACCCCGTACCCATGCTTCCACAGTGACAGTGGCAATCCGGGTATCTAAATCAACAGCGGGAGTTACCTTGATACCAGGTGTTCCACAGTAGCCCAATTCAAAGTGCGCAGCCGGAACAATGACCAGCTCCACATCACGATACAGACCTCCATAGAAGGTGAAATCTGCTTTCTGCGGATATACAATATCATTATTACTGTTGTCCACTGAGATACACAGCACATTATTCTCATTCAGATGATCTGTCAGATCTACACGAAAGGCAGAATAACCACCTTCATGTCTGTAAAGCTTTTCACCGTTCAAATATACCTCCGCAGTCATAGCCGCACCTTTACATTGCAGCCACGCTCGCTCGCCATTTTTAAGTTTGGGACAACCTAACTGGCGTACATACCAAAAAGTTCCGCGGTAATAATCATTACCGCCATCCTGCCCTTCAACATCGTTCCATGTATGAGGAAGGTTAATGGATTCGCCCTGACTTTCAGTGGGTTTTG